>JAUYJB010000079.1 GCA_030688605.1 Hyphomicrobiales bacterium | reverse complement strand
AACCCGGTGGGCCGATTTGGCCCACCGAAGGCTAAGGTTCTTTTGCGCCGTGGCGGTGTTGCGGCTGTTGGCCGATGCGACCCGCATCGCCCGGCGAGCCGCGCCTGGCCACGGCGCAAAATCATCCCGGTCAAATGGTTCTCTATACCCATGAACCGCTCTAGCCCTCGACGGGAAAGCGATGTGAAGCCTTGCCGGCCCCGGCCGGCCTAGGCGAAGCCGGGAGGGCGTGAACCCTTGGGCCTGAGATTCACCTCCCGTTAACCGGCACCAATTCTTTTCCGGCAAAGTCATCCCCGCTCTTCTGGGCGCTCTTAGACTCGGATGCATCCCCAGCTCGGGGCCGGCGCGGCATGTCCGTCAGATTACGTGGGCGGGGGAGCGGTGCCTGCGGCGAAGCGGAGTTTAACGGGCTCCCCGCCCCTGGCGTGCCTGCCCGACCCTGGCGCACTACGACCCCAGCGCCTGAGTGCTACGCGTGGAAACACGTTAAAGACGCGGGCGGGAAGATCGAAAAGACACCGCGCGCGGGCGTCCTTCGCGTCGCCCCAACAGTACTAGCTATCGCGGCGTGAAGACGCCCGCGCGCCCGCAGCCCTTGGGCGAAGCGGGAAAGATAAGGCAAAACCCGAGTCTTGGTGGATTGCGGCAACGGGAAAGCTTGCCCTCACGCCTGCGGGCTTGCCGGTGGCTCAGCCGGAAAATTGCCCGATTATGATGCCAGCTTTCCCGACGGTCGTTGACGCAATCGGCGCAGCGCGTCTACAGTTCGATGAGCGGCGGTTTTCATGCCCGGCACACGCATTCGGGGTGCCGTCGCTTCATAAAAACATCAATAAAGTCAATGGGGAGGAACAAATCGTGTCGAAACGAATTCATTGTAACCCTTCGTCCCGACGGGGCATCTTCGCCGCCGTGCTTGCCGGGTTCGCGCTCGCCATGAGCGCCGGACCGGCGAGCGCCCAGGCTGTCGCCATCGACAGCGACGACATCGGCGGCGTCGTCACCGGTCCGAGCGGCCCCGAGGCTGGCGTCTGGGTGACCGCGGAGACCAGCGATCTGCCGACCCGATACGCCAAGAGCGTCGTCACCGACGATCAGGGCCGCTACGTCATCCCCGATCTGCCGCAAGCGAACTACAAGGTCTGGGTGCGCGGCTACGGGCTGGTCGATTCGCCGAAGCTCCATGGGCTGCCGGGCCTGCATCTCGATCACGCGGCGGTGCCGGCGCCGAACGAGGCGGCGGCCGCGCATTACTATCCGGCGATCTACTGGTATTCGATGCTCAAGATCCCGGCCGAGGACCAGTTCGGCGGCTCGAGCGGCATCCCGGAAAAGATGAAGCAGACCGACTGGCTCAAGCAGGTGAAGAACATCGGCTGCATCGGCTGCCATCAGCTCGGCCAACAGTCCACCCGCACCTTCCCGGCCGCGCTCGGCGGCTTCGAGAGTTCGGAGGAAGCCTGGCTCCGCCGCATCCAGTCGGGACAGTATGGCGAGGGCATGGTGAACCAGATGGGGCGCTGGAACAACGAGCCGCTCGAATACTACGCCGAATGGACCGACCGCATCGCCGAGGGCGAGCTTCCGAAAACCAAGCCGAAGCGGCCGGAGGGCCTCGAGCGCAACGTCGTCGTCACCTGGTGGGAATGGTCGGAGCCGGACAAATACCTGCACGATCTGATCTCGTCGGATCGGCGCAATCCGACGGTCAATGCCTATGGGCCGCTCTTCGGTTCGCCTGAATATTCAACCGACAATCTGCCGATCCTCGATCCCAAGACGAACACGGTTTCGGCCTACAAGGCGCCGGTGCGCGATCCGGACATGCCGGAATCGCTCGGAGCCGGACATGCCGCGAGCGGCGCGCTGCTTGAGCCGTCGCCCTATTACGGCGAGGAGAAGCTCTGGGACACCCGGGCCAACAACCACAATTCGATGTTCGACGGCGAGGGCCGGCTGTGGCTCGCGGCGAGCGTGCGCGGCCTGGACAATCCGGACTTCTGCAAGCAGGGCTCCGACCATCCGTCCGCCAAGCTGTTTTCGCTCGACAAGAGCTCCCGCCAGCTTGCGATGCTCGACCCGAAGACGATGCAATACACCTTCGTCGACACCTGCTACGGGACCCACCACCTGCAGTTCGCCTATGACGACAACGACACCCTGTGGGTCAGCGGCTCGGGTCCGGTGGCCGGCTGGCTCGACACCAAGACGTTCCTCGAGACCGGCGATGCGGCCAAGGCGCAGGGCTGGACGGCGTGGGTCCTCGACACCAACGGCAACGGCCGGCGCGACGACTATGTCGAGCCCGACCAGCCGGTCGATCCGGCTAAGGACAAGCGGATCGTGCCCGGCTCGGGACCTTATGCGGTGATGCCGAGCCCGGTGGACAACTCGATCTGGTTCACCGCCGGCGTCTTCGGCGGCACGCCCGCAGTCGTGCGGCTCGATCCCGGTTCCAACCCGCCGGATACGGCGTTGGCCGAAATCTACAACGTGCCCATGCCGGGGTTCGGCATTCGCGGCGGCGATATCGACAGCAAGGGCGTGGTGTGGGCCTCCCTGTCGAGCGGCCACGTCGCCAGCTTCGACCGCGGCAAGTGCAAGCAATCGCTGAACGGGCCGAAGGCGACCGGCGACCACTGCCCGGAGGGCTGGGCGTTCTACAAGTTCCCCGGGCCCGGTTTCGAGGGCATCGGCGACAACAGCGCCGAGTCGAGCTATTACACCTGGGTCGACCAGCACAATGTCCTCGGGCTCGGCAACGACGTGCCGATCTCGACCGGCAATCTCAACGACGGCCTGATCGCGCTCGTCGACGGCAAGACGATCGTGCTGCGCGTGCCCTATCCCATGGGCCACTATTCCAAGGGGCTCGACGGGCGCATCGACGATCCGGACGCCGGCTGGAAGGGCCGCGGCGTGTGGACGGCGAGCGGCGACCGGACGCCGTGGCTCAAGGAAGGCGGCAAGGGAACGCGGCCGCTTGCCCTGCACTTCCAGGTCAGGCCCGATCCGCTGGCGCACTAGAGCATGTTCCGCAAAAGTGGGAACCGGTTTTGCGAAAAGAACATGCTCAACAAAATGGATGGGACCGAAATCCGATCCTGATCATATGGATTTCGGTCGAGCCGGCGCGCGCGGAAGATCGCATGACCGGAGAAATTGGACGGGCCTGCCTGGCGACAGGCGGGCCCGCCCTTCTCGGCAAGGGTAACAAGCGTGCATCCGCCGGGCCGGCTGCTATATAGAGGCCGTGATGATTCCGCGCCCTCACCTTGTGGTGGCAACTTAAAGGCCTCTCGATGCTCACCAGTCTGACCGGCCGACGGCATTTCGACGAGCTCAGCGAGCAGGAGGTGCTCGCGCTCGCCATCTCGGCGGAAGAGGATGACGGGCGCATCTACCGCTCCTACGCCGAGCGGGTGCGCGCCGAGTTTCCCGCCACGGCCGAGATGCTCGACGGCATGGCCGAGGAGGAGGATCGGCACCGCGAGCGGCTCATCGCGCTGCACAAGCAGCGCTTCGGCGACGTCATCCCCCTGATACGGCGCGAGCATGTCGCCGGCTTCTACGCCCGGCGGCCGGTGTGGCTGATCAAGAATCTCGGCATCGACCGGATCCGCGAGGAAATCGCCGGCATGGAGGAGGGCGCGCGCAACTTCTACGTCACGGCGGCGCAGCGGACGAGCGACGCCGACACGCGCCGGCTCCTCGGCGAGCTGGCGGCGGCGGAAGCGGGACATCTCAAGGCCGCCGACCGGCTGGAGGAGAAGCATCTGCCCGACAAAGTGCGGGTGCGCGAGGATGCAAGGGCGCACCGCCAGCTCGTGCTGACGTGGGTGCAGCCGGGGCTTGCCGGGCTCATGGACGGCTCGGTCTCGACGCTGGCGCCGATCTTCGCCACCGCCTTTGCGACGCAGGATACCTGGACGACGTTCCTCGTCGGCCTGGCGGCTTCGGTCGGAGCCGGCATCTCCATGGGATTCACGGAGGCGGCTTCCGACGACGGCACCATTTCCGGGCGCGGCTCGCCCTTCAAGCGCGGCATCGCCTCGGGCGTCATGACCGCGATCGGCGGCCTCGGCCATGCCCTGCCCTATCTCATCCCGCATTTCTGGACCGCGACCTCGATCGCGTTCGCGATCGTGTTCGTCGAGCTTTGGACGATCGCCTGGATCCAGAAGCGCTATATGGATACGCCGTTCTTCCGCGCCGCCCTGCAGGTCGTGCTCGGCGGCTCGCTGGTGTTCGCCTCGGGCGTACTGATCGGGCTCGCCTGAAGGCTCGGCATCGGGAAACGGGCGCCGGGCTCCATTGATTTAGGTCAAGGGAAGCCGTGGCGGGGACGGATAGTTTTGCGATCGTCCGCAGTGCCTTTAGGATCGCTTCTTCCTTATGAGCCACGCGCCAACCGCAATGCGAGAAATGCTTCGAGGCGCCCTTCGCCGGGGCGCGGTGCTGGTTGGCGTGTTCGCATTGTTGGTCGCGGCGGTGTCCGCGGTCCCGGCGTCCAAGGCATTGGGCCTGTTCGATGCCCATCACGTTATGGCGGTCACGGATTGCCAGGACGGCGCTGGCGGCGGCTGCGACAGCCACGGGGCGGGTCAGGTCTGCAGCTTCCATGGCGGCTGCGTTTCGATCGGCGTCCTTGCGGCCGCTCCTGCGGTGGCCGCCGCTGTCCGTGAGGATTGGGCCGCCGTCGCCCGGGCGAGCGTTGCCGGCTGGGCCGGCTTCCCGGCAAAACCACCTCCCATCTCTCTTTCATAAGCGCCGTTGCAGGCGCGGTCGAGTGCCGCCGGCGGCAGCGCCGCCGCGTCCGGCCGCCGAATGCCTGCAACAGCTCCGCCTAGCGGCAGGTCGCGCGCATTCCTTCGGCATTCGGCGCACGACGGCGCCGCCGATGAATCAGGACATGGGAGACCAGACAGTGGCCAATGACGTAACAAGAGACGAAGCCCTCGCGGCCGTGCCAAGCCGCGGCCGGCAGATACGCTTCGGCTTTCTCGCTCCGGTGGCGATATTCGTCGGGCTGACGGTGATTTTCGCCTATGGGCTCACCCGGAACGCGCGCGACATACCCTCGGCGCTGATCGGCAAGCCGGTACCCGCCTTCGCGCTTCCGCCGGTGGAAGGCGGCACGCTCGGCCTTTCCACCGCCGACTTGAAGGGCGGGGTCTCGCTTCTCAACGTCTTCGCCTCCTGGTGCGTGGAATGCCGCCGCGAGCACCCCTCGTTCATGCGCCTGCAAGCCGAAGGCACCGTCCCGGTCCACGGCCTCAACTACAAGGACAAGCCCGAGGACGCCCGCAACTGGCTCGACGAACTGGGCGATCCCTATACGCGGACGGGCGCCGATCTCAACGGCAGGGTCGGCATCGACCTTGGCGTCTACGGCGTTCCGGAGACCTTCGTCGTCGATAAGGATGGCGTCATCGTCCACAAGCATATCGGCGCGCTCGACGAGGAGGCGCTTGAGGAAACGATCCTGCCGCTGATCGCCAAGCTGCGGGGAGCGCCGTGATGCCGGAGATCGCCGGAATAGGCGTGCTGACGGCGTTCCTCGCCGGGATCGTGTCGTTCCTGTCGCCTTGCGTTCTGCCGCTGGTGCCGGGCTACGTCTCCTATGTGGCGGGACATTCCCTCGACGAGCTGCGCGAAGCGCAGGCGATGCGGCAGCGCATTGCCGTGCTCGGCCTGAGCTCCGCCTTCGTCCTTGGGTTTTCCAGCGTGTTCGTGAGCCTCGGCGCCAGCGCATCGGCAATCGGCAACCTGTTTCAGGCCTACCGCTTCGAGGCGAGCTATGCGGCCGGCGCCGTCATCATCCTTTTCGGCCTGCACATGACGGGCCTGCTGCGGCTCAATTGGATGAACCGCGAGGCGCGGTTCATGCCGCAGGTTCCCGGCGGCCGTCCCTTCGGCGCCTTCCTGCTCGGAAGCGCGTTCGCCTTCGGCTGGACGCCCTGCATCGGTCCCATACTGGGCGCGATCCTGACGCTGAGCGCAACCAGCATGGGCGTCTCCGACGGGGCAGCGCTGCTTTCCATTTATTCGCTCGGGCTTGCCGTGCCGTTCCTGCTGGTCGCGGCCTTCACCAGCCGTTTCATGGCCAACGCGGAACGGCTGCGGCGCATCGGACGGCCGCTGCAGATCGCAGCCGGCGGCATCCTCATGCTGGTCGGGGCGTTGATGCTGACCGGCTATCTGTTCTCGTTCGGCACCTGGATGCTGAACACCTTCCCGTTCTTCCAGGACATCCAGATCTGACAATGGGGACAATAATGGATCCGGGTTTCTTTGTGTTACGGCAGCTTGCGGCAGTCTTCTTCGCGTTGCCGGTTCTTTCCGGCTTCGCATCGCCGCTTTCGGCCGAAGAGGGCAAGGCGCAGGCGCCCACGCATATCTTTTTCAGCGCCGGCTGCGCCGATTGCTGGCCCTATGTCGAGGATGTTCTTATCCCGGCCCTGCAGGCACGCGGCGTTGCCGGTGACCCGCGCATCCACGACTACACGGCGCCCGATGACCGCAAGCTGCTGCTCGATGTCGCCGACTCCGTCGAACTGCCGCGGTCGGTCGCGGATTCGCTCTATGCCTTCGTTCCGACCGACAAGGGAACATTGGTGATCCTCGGGCACGTCCCGCCGAACCTGATCGACACGGCGCTGAGCACGCCCAACGTGCCGCCCCGCCTCGTCATCTGGCAGCCGGAGATGCATGGGGTCCCGAGCGAGTACCGGCTGTGGGCGTGGCGGGGCAAGGTCGAGACCTTCCCGATCGGTACGCCGTTCAACGTGGCTCTGGCCCAGGCGATGGTCGCGACCGGACCCTCGCCGATCGGCGATGCGAACCTGGCGCAGCTTCTGCCGGCGGTCGTCGTCACCGGCCTGTTGGATTCGGTCAACCCGTGCGCCTTCGCCGTCATCCTTCTGCTGGTCGCCTTCCTGTTCACTCTGCGCAAGTCCCGCAGTCGAATCCTGCAGTTAGGATTCGTCTATATCGGGATGATTTTCCTCGTCTATTTCGCCATCGGGTTGGGCCTGTTGGGCACCGTGCGGCTGTCCGACGAGCCGCATTTGGTCGCCCGCCTGGGCGCGTGGCTCCTGATCGGCCTCGGCGCCCTCAACCTGGTCGAACACTATGTGCCGCAGTTTCCGGTCAAGCTGCACATGCCGGCCTTCGCCGGCGATCGCGCCCGCGAGCTGATCGCCAAGGCAAGCCTGCCGGCAACCATCGCCGCCGGCATCCTCGTCGGCCTGTGCACCTTTCCCTGCTCGGGCGGCATCTACGTTTCCGTCATCACCCTGCTCAACGCCAAGACGACCATGGCCTGGGGCGTCAGCTATCTGGCGCTCTACAACGTCATGTTCGTGCTGCCGCTCATCGCCATTCTTCTGGCGGCGGGAAACCGGTTGACGGCAAAGGCGTGGGCCGGCTGGGAGCGCCACCACGCCCTCGACATCAGGCTATGGTACGGCTTGGCGATGGTTTCGCTGGGCTTTGTCATGCTGCTTTGGCTGATTGGATGAAAGACCTCGGCGGTCCCGCCGCCGGCAAGGCAAGAAATTGCAAAGGAGAAACATCATGAGTCGCAAAGCAAAGCACGGTTCGGCGACCCCAAAGTCGCCGAACAAGAGACAGGTTCCGTTCTCTTGGGTTTTGATCGGCGTGATCGTCGCCGCGGTTGGCGGCTACTACCTTCTGATCAATACGGATCAGGCCGCCCAGGCGGTGCCGAGCTACGCCGAAGAAGAGGTCGCTCGTGACGCGCCATTCATGGCCGTCCACGAGATGGCGGCAGGCGCGCGCATCTCGTTCCTGCCGGAAGACGGGCCGCAACCCAAGATCAGCATCCCCAGCGACTACTTCAACTTCGGCGGCATCGGACCGCGCGACGTGGTAAGGCGCAAGTTCGTGATCCGCAACGAGGGCGACGCGCCGCTGACCATCAGCCGGGCCTACACCACATGCGGCTGCACGACCGCCGAGTTCTCCGCTCGCGTGATCCCGCCGGGCAAACTGGCTCTCGTCACGCTCGTCTTAGACGCCGGATTCCACGATGTCCGCGGACAGACCGTGGACCGTGGGATCATCATCGAGAATAATGACCGCCGCAGTCCCGAGGCCGAAATCTGGACCCGGGCCGCGGTCGCGTGGCGTTAGAGCATGTTCCGCAAAAGTGGTAACCGGTTTTGCGAAAAGAACATGCTCAAACAAAAGGATAAGAGCGAAATCCGATTCGGTTCAAACGGAATTCGCTCTACAGCGAGGATGCGATGCGCACGGTCATCTTGATCCTGGCGGCTGGGCTGCTGGCCGCTTGCTCGCGGGGCGCGCCCGACATCGACGTCGTCGCCGCCTACGACGCGGGTTCCGTCGTCAAGGGCAGCGCGGCGGTCGCCGACCTCGCGGTGCGAAACCTCGGCGACCGCCCGCTCGCGATAGCCGGCGTCAGCACCTCCTGCGGCTGCACCAAGGCGACCATGACGGCGATGGTCATCCCGGCGGGCGGCGAGGCGAGCCTCCACGTCGAGTACGATTCCGGCGCCCACCAGGAGGACCTCGGCGTCATCGAGCGGTTCATCTTCATCTCGTCGGACGATCCCGACGAGGACGATGTGAGAATCACGTTCACCGTCAGGGTAGAGCCCAAGCCGGTCTGACGGTGCGGGCGGTGGCGAACATCTGGACCTGAAGAAATGGAGTTCGATCATGGAATGGCTTCTTGAAAACTGGATCATCGTTGCATTGTTCGGCGGAATGGCGGCAATGCATCTGGTCGGGCACCGGCGCGGCGGCGGCGGGCACGGCTGCTGTGGCGGCGGCGGGCATAGCGAGGGCAAGGCTGGCCGCTGCGAGAAGGAAGAGAACGCCGAGGACGCGATGTCCAGGTAAGGCGTTCAGCGCCTCAATCGGCCCTCCGATCGGGGCGCGCTTGCGCGGCCGAAGCCGCTCGGACCCTCGTTTCCGAGCCGAACGAGGGCAAGAGCGAGAAGGAACGATGCCATGACCAAGACGACGCGCAGGCAATTGTTGGGTGGGATCGTCCTTGTCGGCGGGGCCTACGGCTTGGGCCTCGCGACGCCGCGGATCGTTTCATATGTCGAGCAAGCGCCGCTGCGGCGCGCGTTGGCCGCGATTCTGCCGTCGCAGCCGATCCCGACCGGCCTCGATCTGGGTCCGTCCATGGCGAAGCTCGTCGAGGCCGGCGCCATAGACCGCGGGAAATTCGTCGCCGCTCACGAAAATCGCGGCCCCGTCCCGGACTGGGTGCTGCGGGCGCTCGACGGAGAATCGCAGGAACTCGTCCTTTCCATCGAGACGGCGCCCTACAACCTCAATCTGCTGTGGCCGCTCGGACTGGCGACCAAGGCCGCGTTCAACGAGGACAGCCCGATGAATGGCGACGATCTCGCCAATTATGCCAGCACGGGCGGCTGGAGTCTCGGACGCGAGGACAATGGGGCGGCCTATTTCAATGCGGTGGAAACGTTGCGCTTGACGTCCGATCAATCGGACATCGTCCACCGCCTCGCCGACAACGTGTTTCGCCCATGCTGCGGCAATTCCGCCTTTTTCCAGGATTGCAACCACGGCTCCGCCATGCTCGGGCTGATGGAGCTGGCCGCCGCCGGCCGGCGCGGCCCGGCCGAGATCCTGAACCTCGCCAAGGCCGCCAACGGCCTCTGGTATCCGCGGGAATATGTGGAGATCGCGCTTTATTTCGACGCCGTGGAGGGGCAGCGCTGGAGGGATGCAGCCCCCGACCGTGTCCTGTCCGCGGAGTTTTCGTCGGTCCAGGGACTGCAATACAGCGTGCGCGGGCCGCTGGCGCGCAAAGGGCTGCTGCCCGGCGAGCCGCCAGATCGCGGCGGCAGCGGCTGCGCGGCCTGATGTGATCCCTGCGGGCCCGCAGGCCGCCGAGACGCTCGATCACGGCGACGGAAGGGAACCGAATTCTCCGTGTCGGAAGTCCCTGCCTTCACGGATAAAGCCGCGTGCGCTGCCACGGCGCCTTCAAGTTCTTGCGGGAAAAGAGCAGCCTGTCGTGCAGGCGGAACGGGCGCTGGCGCCAAAATTCGATCATGAGCGGCAGAATACGGTAGCCGCCCCAGTGCGGCGGCCGCGGAACCGTTCTGAGCCCGAACTTGGCGGCGAACTTGGCGACCTCCTTCTCCAGCACGAAGCGGCTTTCGAGTTCCCGCGACTGTTTCGACGCCCAGGCGCCGATCTGGCTGGTGCGGTGGCGGGTGGCAAAATAAGCATCGGCGGTCGCGGCGCTGACCTTCTTGACCGGGCCGCGCACGCGCACCTGACGGTTCAGACTCTTCCAATGGAACACCATGGCGGCCTTGGAATTGCCGGCGATCTCTGCCGCCTTGGCACTTTGCAGATTGGTGTAGAACTCGAAGCCGCCATGATCGAGCCCCTTGAGCAGCACCATGCGCGCGTCGGGCAGGCCGTCGGCGTCGACGGTGGCGAGCGCCGCCGCGTTGAATTCGCTCGGCTCGCTCTTCTCCGCTTCCGCCAGCCATGCCCGGAACAAGGCCAAGGGCTCGTCCACGGCCTCAAATCCGCTGATCGAGGCGGCTTCGCCTTTCGGCGTCCTTTTTCCGATCATCGGCTCATTCCAATCCCGTGGCGCCCACGTTGCCGTCGAAGCACGGGCTATATAGAGCATCGCTCCAGCGGCGGCCATATCCGCTTTCCCTCCTGGTTACCCGTACTGTCGTCCGGCGTCTTTTCCGATGACAGGGGGCGAGCGTGGAGCTGCTTGAAATCTACGGCGACGAACGGGGCGAGACCCACTTCCGCAAGAGCGATGTCGAACTGAACTTGCGCGATTTTGTGCCGCCTTCCGCGCCGCTGGAAATATCGGCGGAGATCCCCGCCACGACCAGCCTGTTTCTCGTCGCGCCGCCGGGCTGGGATGATGCCGTTCACCCCTCGCCGCGGCGGCAGTTCGCGATTCTGCTCGATGGCATGTTGCAGGTCACGCTGACCGACGGCGAGAGCACGATGATGAAGCCCGGCGACATCGTTCTCCTCGACGGCCAGGACTCCAAAGGCCATCTTTCGCAGGTTCAAGGCGACCGCCCGGCCCGTTTCCTGCTGGTCGGCTGCGGCGAAGAAAGCTGACGAGCACTCGTCATTGGGCATGGGGCCCGCCGCGCAGTTCCCATAGCCCATCGCGCCGGCGGCCAACGCTCTATGTTGCGCTCGAGCTCTTCGTGCTAGAGCATGATCTGGACCAATTGCAGGGTGGGCAGAATGGCGGATGCGGGGCGGTTGATGGCCGGCAAGCGCGGCCTGATCATGGGGATCGCGAACAGCCGCTCGATCGCCTGGGGTATTGCCAAGAGATGCGCCGAAGCGGGCGCCGAGCTGGCATTCACCTATCAGGGCGAGGTCCTCAAGAAACGGATCGAGCCGCTTGCCGCCGAGGCCGGCACGAAGATCGTGCTGCCCTGCGACGTGACCGACGCCCGATCGATCGACGGCGCCTTCACAGCCATCGGCAAGGCGTGGGGAGGCCTCGATTTCCTCGTCCACGCCATCGCCTTTTCCGACAAGCAGGAGCTGACCGGCCGCTTTGTCGACACCAGTGCCGAGAATTTCGCCAATACCATGCTGGTCTCCTGCTATTCCTTCACTGCGGTGGCGCAGCGGGCTGAAAAGCTCATGCAGGAAGGCGGCGCGCTCTTGACGCTGACCTACTACGGCGCGGAGAAGGTCATGCCGCATTATAATGTCATGGGCGTGGCCAAGGCGGCGCTGGAGGCAAGCGTCCGCTACCTTGCCACCGATCTCGGCGCCAAGGGCATCCGCGTCAACGCCATCTCCGCCGGCCCGATCAAGACTCTCGCCGCCTCGGCGATCGGCGACTTCCGCTATATTCTGCGCTGGAACGAGTACAACTCGCCGCTGCGGCGCACCGTGACCATCGACGAGGTGGGCGACGCCGCGCTCTATCTTCTTTCCGACCTGAGCCGGGCTGTGACCGGCGAGGTGCACCATGTCGATTGCGGCTATCACGTGGTCGGCATGAAGTCGGTCGACGCGCCGGACATCTCCGTCGTCAAGGATTGATCCGCAGCGCTACCACGACACAAGATGTTTGACCCCTCGGTGCAACGCTCCTAGAACCGTGGCCGGAGCGCCAAGCCCATGTCATACAACACGTTCGGCCATCTTTTCCGCGTCACCACCTGGGGCGAGAGCCACGGGACCGCCATCGGCTGCGTCGTCGATGGCTGCCCGCCGCGCATTCCGATCACGGAGGCGGAAATCCAGTTCGATCTCGACAAGCGCCGGCCCGGCACCTCGCGCTTCACCACCCAGCGCAAGGAGCCGGACAAGGTGCGCATCCTCTCCGGCGTCTTCGAGGATCCCGACAGCGGCGAGCAGGTCACCACCGGCACGCCGATCTCGCTGATCATCGACAATGTCGATCAGCGCTCGAAAGACTATTCCGACATCAAGGACAAGTACCGCCCCGGCCACGCCGATTTCACCTACCAGGCCAAATACGGCATTCGCGACTATCGCGGCGGCGGGCGCCCCTCGGCGCGGGAGACCGCAACCAGGGTCGCGGCCGGCGCCATCGCGCGCAAGATCATTCCCGGCGTCACCATCCGCGCGGCGCTGATCCAGGTCGGCACGCTCAAGATCGACCGCGACAGATGGGACTGGGCGGAGATCGATAGGAACCCGTTCTTCTGCCCCGACGCCGCGGCGGCCGAGGCATGGGCGAAACGTGTGGACGAGGTGCGCAAGGCCGGATCTTCCGTCGGCGGCGTCGTCGAGGTCGTCGCTTCCGGCGTTCCGGCGGGGCTCGGCGCGCCGGTCTATGGCAAGCTCGACGAGGATCTGGCCCATGCGATGATGGGTATCAACGCGGTCAAGGGGGTCGAGATCGGCGCCGGCTTCAAGGCGGCGGAGCTCAGCGGCGAGGAAAACGCCGACGAGATCCGCATGTCCGATAACGGCCCGGTGTTTCTGTCCAACAACGCCGGCGGCATCCTCGGCGGCATTTCCAGCGGCCAGGACATCGTCGTCCGCTTCGCCGTCAAGCCGACCTCGAGCATCCTGACCCCGCGGCGGACCATCGACCGGTTCGGCCGCGAGACGGAGATTTCGACCAAGGGCCGGCACGACCCCTGCGTCGGCATCCGCGCCGTTCCGATCGGCGAAGCGATGATGGCGATCGTGCTCGCCGATCACTATCTACGTCATCGCGGCCAGGTCGGCGGATGAGGGGCCGGTTCGGAGTGTTGCGGGCATGACCACGGACATGGAGCGCGTTGCCGAGGCGCTGCGTGCCTTCGAGCGCGGCGAGATCGTCGTCGTGGTCGATGACGACGATCGCGAGAACGAGGGCGACCTCATTCTAGCCGCCGTTCATGCGAGCCCGGAAAAGCTTGCCTTCATCATCCGCCACACCTCCGGCATCGTCTGCACGCCGATGACGCCGGAGGACGCGCGCCGGCTCCACCTCGAGCCCATGGTCGCGGAAAACGACGCACCGCACCGCACCGCCTTTACCGTCTCCGTCGACTTCCGCCACGGGACGACCACCGGCATATCCGCCGAGGACCGCTGCAACACGGTGCGCGCGCTTGCCAACCCGAATAGCGGGCCGGTCGATTTCGTGCGGCCCGGCCACGTTTTCCCGCTGATCGCCAAGGACGGCGGCGTGCTGATGCGCTCCGGCCACACGGAGGCCGCGGTCGATCTGTGCCGTCTCGCTGGCCTCGCCCCGGTCGGCGTCATCTGCGAGCTGGTCAATGACGACGGCACTGTGAAGCGCGGGTCCCAGGTCGAGGCCTTCGCGCGCGAGCACAAGCTGAAGACCGTGTCGGTGGCCGACCTCATCGCCTGGCGCCAGCGCCGGGACCGGCTGGTCGAGCGGGTCGAGGACCATATCATCGACACCCCTTTCGGGCCGGCGCGGGCGATTTCCTACCGCACGCCATTCGATCCCATGCATCACCTCGCTATCGTCTGGGGCGACATTCGCGACGGGCGCGACATTCCGGTGCGGCTGCATCTGGAATCGGTGGTCGACGACGTGATCGGCGCCTCACGGCCCATCGACAGGCTGATGCGCCGGTTGGCGGAAAGCGGGCGCGGCGTGCTGGTCTATCTGCGTGAGGGCTCGGTCGGCGTGGCGCGCTCGGCGCACCGGCCACGCCATGAGATCGCCGCCGACGACAAGGCACATTCCTCCGCCCGGCAACAGCGCGAGGACGAGTGGCGCGAGATCGGCCTTGGCGCCCAGATCCTCAAGGACCTCGGCGTCTCCTCGATCCGGCTCCTGTCCTCGCGCAAGCGCCACTATGTCGGGCTTCAGGGCTTCGGCATCGAGATCGCCAAAACCGAGATCCTGAACGGGTAGTGTATTGTCCTTCCACGTGCGAAGGAGGCGAACATGCTCATCGGCGTCGTCAAGGAGATCAAGGTTCACGAATATCGGGTCGGGCTGATCCCGTCGAGCGCGCGCGAGCTTGTCCAGCACGGCCACGAGGTCGTGGTGGAGACCGGCGCCGGCCTCGGCGCGGGGCTCACCGACGCGCAATATGAAAAGGCCGGCGCAAAGATCGCGGCCAGCGCGGCCGAGGTCTTCGGCTCAGCGGAATTGATCGTCAAGGTCAAGGAGCCAATCGGGCCGGAACGCACCATGCTGCGCGAAGAGCAGATCCTGTTCACCTATCTGCACCTTGCCCCCGACGTGGAGCAGACCGAGGCGCTGATCGAAAGCAAGGCGGCGTGCATCGCCTATGAGACGGTGACGAGCCGGCAGGGCACGTTGCCGCTGTTGATGCCGATGTCGGAGGTCGCGGGGCGCATGGCCGCCCATGTCGCTGCCTATTGCCTGGAGAAGGAGCGCGGCGGGCGCGGCGTGCTGCTCGGCGGCGTGCCCGGCGTGCCGGCAAGCGACGTGGTCATTCTCGGCGGCGGCACGGCCGGCACCAACGCGGCGTTGATAACGCTCGGCATGGGCGCGACGGTCACCGTCGTCGACCGCTCGGCCGATGCGCTGCGGCGGCTCTCGGCGCAGTTCGGAACCACGCTCAGGACCATCTTTTCGACCCATGACGCCATCGACCATCTGGTCGTCAACGCCGATGTGGTGATCGGCACCGTTCTGGTGCCCGGCGCGGCGGCGCCGAAGCTGGTCTCCGCCGACATGGTCAAGCGCATGAAGGCCGGCGCTGTCGTCGTCGACGTTTCGATCGACCAGGGCGGCTGCTTCGGGACCAGCCGGCCGACCACCCACGCCGAGCCGACCTATATCGTCGACGAGGTGGTGCATTACTGTGTCGCCAACATGCCGGGGGCCGTTGCCCGCACCTCCACGTTCGCCCTCAACAATGTGACGTTGCCCTTCGTTCTGGCGCTCGCGGACAAGGGCTATCGGGCGGCGCTGGCGGAGGATGAATATCTGCGCACCGGCCTCAATGTCTGCGCCGGCAAGGTGACCCATCCCGCCGTTGCAGACGCGCACAAGCTCAAGTATCACCCGCCGGAGACGGTGATCGGGCTTTAGGCTGATTTCTCGAACGCCGAGATCTTCGACATGAAGACCGGCTCGTCCTTTATGCGGACGAGGCCTGCCTTGGCGAACAATTTGGCGAGATCGGCGCGCACATAGCCGGCATAATAGGGCTCGTGGAAGCTCTGCGGGAACACGTCGAGCAGCCCGTCATAGTCCGGAATGTCGCCGATCTGGAGCGAGTCGAGCAGCAAGAAGCGCCCGCCGGGCCTGAGCACACGGAAAATCTCACCCGCCACCGCCAAGCGGACCTTGGGCGGCAGCTCGTGGAACAGAAACACCGCCGTGAAGCCATCGACGCTTTCTCCCGCCAACGGCAGCTCTTCGGCCTTGGCCACGGCGAGGCCAACCCGCGGCCGGCGCTTCAGATGCCGGCGCGCCTCATTGATATAGCTGCCGGACAGATCGATGCCGACCAGTCCGAGCCGCGGAAACGCCTCGGCGACGGAGTCGAGAAAACGCCCCGTGCCGCAGCCGAGATCGACGAGCCGCATCTTGCGCTGGTCGCGCCCGCGCACAAATTCGGCCAGGGGCACCAGAAGCTGCCGGCGCATGGCGTTGCCCGAGCCCTTGAATAGCACCTCGACCTGGAGATCGTAGAGCCGCGCCGATTCCTCGCTCAGCCAGCCGCCGGACTGGAAGTGGAAATTCTGCAGATAGTAGCGCGGCCGCTTGCCTCTGTTGGTCTCGTTCAGCACCTCGTGGTGGCGGTTTTCCTCGCGCCTCGCGTGCACCCGCGGCAGGTCGGCAAAGAAGGCCCGCGTCCGCGCCAATTGCTGCATCAGCGGACCGTCGCGGTCGCGCGGCAAGGGGTAGAGGCCGGCCTCCGCATTGGCGAGGTCGCGCTCGAATAGCCGCCGCATGTCGGCCAGTATCCGCCGGTCGGAAGGCACCGGATAGTCGGTCTTCGGCGGCGCCTTGCCGCTGCCCGCCGACTTGCGCAGGCGCCGCATGACCATCCCGTGGCCTATGAACCAGGCGACGCGCGCGCCCTGGCGCGCGGCAAAGGCGGCGCGGCTGGCTATGCGCTCAATCGGAAATGGCTCGGCCATGGCGATCAATATGGGGCGAATGGGCCGGCCGGTCCATATTCAAGGCGCACGCCGGGCGCCCAGCAGGAACTCGCGGTTGCCGTCGATTCCCAGGATCGGCGAGGCGACACGCCCGACGACGCGCCAGCCGCCCTGCCCTTCGAGCCAGGCCGCCACGTCCTTCGCCGCCTGTTGCGCGACCGCCGGATCGCGGACGATGCCGCCCTTGCCGACTGCATCTGGGCCGACTTCGAACTGAGGCTTGACCAGCAGCACTGCCCAGGCAGCCGGCGCTGCCTGTGCCAGCGCCGGCGGCAGCGCCAGGCGCAGGGAGATGAAGCTGACATCGGCGGTAATGGCTTCGACCGGCTCACCGATCAATCCGGGCGTCAGGACGCGGGCGTTGACGCCTTCATGCAGGGCGACGCGCCGATCATCGCGGAGCGAGGCGTGGAGCTGGCCGTGCCCGACCTCGACCGCGTGGATGCGCCGGGCGCCACGCTCCAGCAGCACCTGGGTGAAGCCGCCAGTCGATGCGCCGAGGTCGAGGCAGACCCGACCCTGCGGGCTGAAATCGAAAACGTCCAGTGCGTGGATCAGCTTCAGCGCCGCGCGCGACACATAGGCCACGGCGGGATCGCTGATTTCGATATCGGCGTTTTCCGGGACAAGGGTTCCCGGCTTGGTGACCCGTTTTCCGTGAACGCGCACGGTGCCGCGCTTGATCGCGTCGGTGGCGCGCGACCGGCTCGGCACAAGGCCGCGGGCAACAAGAACGGCGTCGAGCCGGGATGATCCCACCTGCTAGGCCGTGCGCGCTGCCTCCGCCGCATAGTCGCGGCCGAGCGCCCCGAAAACCTTGGCGACGATGCCGCCGGCGTTGAGGCCAGCGGTCTCGTACATGGCCTCCGGCTTGTCCTGGTCGATAAAGAGGTCGGGCAGCACCATCGGCCGCACCTTGAGCCCCTCATCAAGCAGCCCGTCGTCGGCGAGAAACTGCAGCACATGGGCCGCGAAGCCGCCAATGGCGCCCTCCTCCACCGTGATCAGCACCTCGTGCTCGCGCGCAAGCCGGCGCACCAAGTCCTGGTCAAGGGGCTTGGCGAAACGGGCGTCGGCGACGGTGGTGGAAAGGCCGTAGGCGGACAGTTCCTCGGCCGCCTTCAGGCATTCCTGCGCCCGCGCGCCAAAGGAGAGGATGGCAATCCGCGTGCCTTCGCGCAGGATGCGGCCCTTGCCGATCTCAAGCGGAACGCCCTCCTCCGGCAACTCCACGCCGACCCCCTCACCGCGCGGATAGCGAAACGCGCAAGGACGGTCATCGATCCGCGCCGCCGTCGCCACCATGTGCACAAGCTCCGCCTCGTCGGCGGCGGCCATCAGCACGAAGCCCGGCAGCGTGCCAAGATAGGCGATGTCGAAGGCGCCGGCATGGGTCGGCCCGTCCGCGCCCACGAGGCCTGCCCGGTCGATGGCGAAGCGCACCGGCAGCCTTTGGATGGCGATGTCGTGCACGACCTGGTCGTAGGCGCGCTGCAGAAAGGTCGAATAGATCGCCGCGAACGGCCGGTAGCCCTCAACCGCCAGCCCGCCGGCGAAGGTAACGCCATGCTGCTCGGCGATGCCGACATCGAATATCCGCTCCGGGAAGACGTCCGCAAAGCGGTTCAGGCCCGTGCCCGAGGGCATCGCCGCGGTGATGGCGACGATCGACTCGTCCTTCGCCGCCTCCTTGATCAGCGCATCCGCGAAGACGTTGGTATAGCTCGGCGCCTTCGGTTGGCTCTTGGCTTGGGCGCCGGTGACCACATCGAAGCGCGAGACGCCGTGATACTTGTCCTCGGATTCCTCGGCCGGCGCGTAGCCCTTGCCCTTCTTGGTCACCACATGAACGAGAATCGGTCCCTGGTCGGCGTCGCGCACATTGCGCAGCACCGGCAGCAGATGATCGAAATTATGCCCGTCGATGGGGCCGACATAGTAGAAGCCGAGCTCCTCGAACAGCGTGCCTCCGGTCCAGAACCCGCGGGCAAATTCCTCGGCGCGCTCGGCCTTGTCCTTGAAGAATCGCGGCAGCCGCTTGGCGAGCTGCTTGCCGACTTCGCGCACCGACAGATAGGTGTGGCTGGAGACGAGGCGCGCGAGATAGGCGCTCATGCCGCCGACCGGCGGCGCGATCGACATGTCGTTGTCATTGAGGATGACGATGAGGCGGGAATGCATGCCGCCGGCATTGTTCATCGCCTCATAGGCCATCCCGGCCGACATGGCGCCGTCGCCGATGACGCAGACGACATTGTTCTTCCGCCCGTCGAGGTCGCGGGCGACCGCCATGCCGAGGCCGGCTGAGATCGAGGTTGAAGAATGGGCTGCACCAAACGGATCATACTCGCTTTCCGCCCGCTTGGTGAAGCCCGAGAGGCCGCCGGCCTGCCGCAGGGTGCGGATGCGATCGCGCCGGCCGGTGAGGATCTTGTGCGGATAGCTCTGGTGGCCGACGTCCCAGACCAGCCGGTCGTCGGGCGTGTCGAAAACAAAGTGCAGGGCCACCGTCAGTTCGCAGACGCCGAGGCCGGCGCCGAGATGGCCGCCTGTCACCGAGACCGCGTCGATGGTCTCCTGGCGCAACTCGTCGGCGAGCTGGCGCAGCTGCGAATGGTCTAATGTGCGCAGGTCTGCCGGCGTGCGGACCTCATCGAGCAGCGGCGTTTTACTGGTCTTTTGCAATGACCCGACTTCTCTTCTTCGATCATCCGTTGGCCACCCCCGGCGGGCGCCAAGCCTTACACGATTGCGCCGGCCGGCGCAATTCACGCTGCCGTGCCGTTATGAGCCTGTGGGAAAGCCCCGTTGCCCGCCTCATGGCCGCGGAAGAGCCACAATTAATCCCAACATTCAAGCTCCGCACATTGAACGTCGACTGTCAAAAGGCTAGGCTTCGGCATGAGACGCGTCCGATGCCGAAACTCTCTTGCCCGGCGTCAAGCGGTTGGTTTCGAGTATCACGGACCGCACCAGAAGAAAATAAATATAACGGTGGAGTTGTCGGCTGTTTACGAGTTCGGCGCAACGTATTCGAGTGAGGATGGAAAGGTAATTTTATGAAAATTCCCTGTTGCCGGTCAATCCTCCAGATCCTGCCTCTCACGGCGCTGTTGCTCGGCCCGTCTGCTTACGCGGCCAGCGTTCTCAGGGTCGACGGCAAAGGTTGTCCCTCCATCTCGGACCATCAGCGCTTCGTGGACGAACTTGTGAATGGCAACGTCGACTATACCTATCCTTCCATCTGCGTCGATCTGCCCACCGGCACGACCGTGAGCGATCCGATTGAAAGCAAGAAGGATCGCTTCGGCAGCGAGACGACGGAATTCATCCTGGTCGAGGTGGCCGGCAAGGGCCGATACTGGACCATCGCCTCTTGGGTGGAACAAGCATCGGCCCAAACGGAGCCGGCGCCCGAAACCGAATCGGCAATATCCGAGACCGAACCGGCAACGTCGGAAACCGAGGCGGCGGCGCCCGAGGCCGAACCGGCAGCTTCCGAGGCCGCGGCGGCGCCTTCCGACGCAATCGAGCCCGCGCCATCCGAAGAAATGGCAACGGCGCCGTCCGAAACCGGACCGGAGCCGTCTGCGACCACCGGGACTCTCGGACCATCGCTCGCGGCGGTGAATGTCTCTACGGTCTGGTTTGCGCAAGAACTGATCGTTCACTTCGGACAAAGCCTCCCGTTCCACGGCTCCAATTTTGCGTTCGACCGCCTGGCCTCTCTCCCGGCGGATATCACCACGTTCGATGTTTCGGCGAAGATGGACGCCGCCACGCTTTCGGTCGCCGGGTCGCTTGAACTTTCGGCCCTTCCTATTCCGCTCGCTGCGGAGGGTGGCGGTGAGGATTCCAGCTACAAGGTTCGTCTGCAGGCTTACGTCTTCTCACCAATAGGGCGGTTGATCTGGATGCAGGAGGGGTCTCCCCAGGAGGACGCGGCGGTGAGCGCGAAAGGGGGATCGGTCGCCTTCGAATTGAAACGCCGTTTCAGGGGCAGTCTGAGGGGGCACTTGCTGCTGATCGTCGCCGCCGGAGAGCCGGTCCTGACCGACGAGGCTGGGACGCCGGTAATCCTCGGCGTCAAGAAACTCATGCTCTGATAATCCGGCGCGCCCGCGTGCCGGGCGCCGACCTATTTCCGCGCGGTGAAATTGATGACCGCCGCGATGCCGCCATGCGACGTGCCTTCCCGCATTTCGACCTCTTCCTCGACGAACGTCATGTCGTGGAAGCCGCGGAACGCCTCTTCCAGCATCACGCGCGTATAGAGCTTTTCGAGCTGACTCGGGCCGCCGGTGCCATATTCCAGCTGTCTTGGCGTGTAGCCCTGGATGATCATGAGCCCGCCGGGTTTCAGCGCCTTTCGCATCCCGGCCCACTTCCTCGCCCGATCGGCCGGCGAACTGAACTGGGTGAAGATCTCGACGACGACATCGAACTCGGATTCCGGATAGGCCCAATCGTGCACGTCCGCCCGTTCGAAGGCGATTTTGACGCCGCGCTCCTTCGCCAGCGCCCGGGCTTTCTCCTGCGCGGCGGGCGAGAAGTCGATAGAGACCACGTCGAGCCCCTGTTCGGCGAGCCAGACGCCGTTGCGCCCTTCGCCGTCGGCGACCGCGAGCGCCTTGCCGGACCGCGGCAGCAGCGCCTTGCAGGAGACGAGGAAATAGTTGGGCTCCTTTCCGAAGATATAGTCGGGAACCCCGTAGCGGCCCTGCCAGCGTTCATACTCGCTCAATGAGACCCCCGATATCACCGACGCCGCCCTGCAGACCGAATGGCCCGGGTCACGGACCCGCCATGCGGCCCGCAGCCCCCGTCTTGAACCGCGCCACGAAATGGGCGCCGATGGCGGCGGGCTCGGCGAGGCGAAGCCCGGTCCCCATCTCCCCGGCGTGGCGCCTAAGCTTGCGCATCATCTTCGCCGCCGTCCTGGCGACCCGCCGCTCGGCATAGTGCCGGCGGAGCAGTTCGGCGATGCGGGCTGCATTGTCCGGGTTGCGCGCCTCCTCGGCCGTCCATGTTCGCCCCTTGCGGAAGAAGGTGCCGGTCGAACGGGCGTTGGCCGCGCGCACGCTTTCCACCTCCTCGAAGCCGGCAAGCCCGGCGCAGGCGCGTAGCGTCCACGGGTTGAAATTGAAGATGTGGCCGAAGTGAAAGATGTTTCCGCGCGACTTGCCGCGCGCATAGGTCTCGATGTTCGGCACCTCGATGTAGATCACCCCCTCTCCGGCAAGCCACCGGCCGAGCGCCCTGAGACTTTCGACCGGCCGGTTGAGGTGCTCCAGCACATGGTTGAGACGGATGAGGTCGGCACCGCCTTGCGGATAGTCGGTGTCCTGAATGAAGGAGGTTGCCACATCGAGGCCGAGGCTGTTGCGGGCATGGGCCGCGTAGCCCTCGTTCGGTTCGATGCCTATCGCCCGCATGCCGACCGCCTGGGCGAAGAACAGGAACTCGCCGCTGCCGGCGCCGACGTCAAGGCAGGTGCGGGCCTTCGCGAGCAGCTCAGAATTGACCTCAAAAAATGTAAGCACGCCTTTGAAATTACGAACGATCTGTCGCCGGCTTGGAACCGCTGCACCCTTATATTCAAGGCGGTAAGCCTGACGGTAGAACTGCTCGACCGCGGCATCGGCAGGGACCGGCGAATTGAACACGAGGCCGCATTCCGCGCACAGCACGCTGGTGAGCGGCCGCCTGCGCCGGTCGCGGGTCGAAACGATCTCGGCGCGCTCGTCGCGGCACAGGATGCAGGCTTCACCCGGTTCCGACGCCGGCCGCTCGCTCATTGCGCGGACGCTCACCCATCACCCGCATCGAACGGCTCCGTCCCCGCCGCGGTACCCTCCGATGCGGTGATTTTCTCGATCCGCGCCTCGGCCTTTTTCAACATTGCCTCGCAGTGGGCACGCAGCGCCTCGCCGCGCTCATACAGGACGATCGACTCTTCGAGCGGCACCGTGCCGCCCTCGAGCCCGGCGACGATCTTCTCAAGCTCGGCGAGCGCGTCCTCGAAGCTCAGCCCTTCGACCGGCTTTGGTTTCGACTCGGCCAATCTCAGCTCTCCATCAGGGTCTCGACATGGGCCGCGACGGACCCGGCCAGGCCCTGCAGATCGTAACCGCCTTCGAGCGTCGAGACCAGCCGGCCGGAGGCGTGCTTGTCGGCAAGGGCGACGAGTTCGCCCGTGACCCACGCGAAATCGGGCTCGACCAGGTTGAGGTTGGCGAGCGGGTCGCGCGCATGGGCGTCGAAGCCGGCCGAGACGATCACCAGCTCGGGGCGGAAGGCATCGAGCGCCGGCAGGATCACCGTCTCCACCGCGTCGCGGAACTGCTCGCCGCCGGAGCCGGGCGCCAGCGGCGCGTTGAAGATGTTGCCGACCCCCGTCTCCGTCGGCGCGCCGGTGCCGGGATAGAGCGGCATCTGATGGGTGGAGCCGTAGAACAGGTTCTTCTCGCTCCAGAAAATCTCCTGGGTGCCGTTGCCGTGATGGACATCGAAATCGACGACCGCGACCCGCTCGAGGCCGTGCGCCTTGCGGGCGTGGATGGCGCCGATGGCGGCATTGTTGAAGAGACAGAAGCCCATGGCGCGGCGCGTTTCGGCATGGTGGCCGGGCGGGCGAACGGCGCAGAAGGCGTTGTCGGCTTCGCCGGCGATGACCGCGTCGACGGCGCGGATGGCGGCGCCGACGGCGCGCAGCGCCGCATCCCAGCTTTTCGGCGACATGCTGGTGTCCGGATCGAGCCGGGCAAAGCCCCGCTCGGGCCGGCTCGCCTGGATGAATTCGACATAATCCGGCGCATGGGCGAGCCGCGCGTGCTCGGTGGTGCCGAGCGGCGCTTCTTCGCGCTTGAGCCCGGCGAATCGGGCGTCGGCAAGCGCCTCCCCGATGGCGGCGAGACGTTCGGGACGTTCCGGGTGGCCGGGTGGCGTCAGATGTTCGGCGCAGTCGGGATGGGACAGTAGAAGCGTGGTCATGACGGCTTGTTGAACACCAGTTGGCGGGCTTCGGCAAGGAGCGATTGACCGTGGACGCGGCCCTTGCCGCTGGGCAATTTCCAAATTTCCCGGCAAAGCTGCTATCAGGGAAAATTCGACAGAGACCGGATTGCCGCCCATGCGCACCGATTCCGCCCTCGTCATCGCCGCCGACAAGGCCGGCATCGCCGCCGCCGCCCGCGTCATTCGCCAAGGCGGCCTGGTCGCCTTTCCGACCGAGACGGTCTACGGCCTCGGTGCCGATGCCGGCAATGCAAACGCGGTGGCGCGCGTCTTCGAAGCCAAGGGCCGGCCGCGCCTCAACCCGCTGATCGTCCATGTGGCCGATTTTAAGGCGGCCGAGAGACTGTGCATATTCGACGACCGGGCGCGCAAGCTGGCGGCCATCTTCTGGCCCGGTCCGCTGACGCTCGTGCTGCCGATGCGGGACGGCGCGCCGATCGCGTCGCTGGTCACCGCCGGACTGAAGACGCTGGCGGTGCGCGTGCCGGCGCATCGGGTCGCCCGGGCGCTGCTCAAGGCAGCCGGCGTGCCGGTCGCGGCCCCCAGCGCCAACCCTTCCGGCCGCATCAGCCCGACTAGGGCGGAGCATGTGCGACAGATGCTGTCCGAGTCGCTCGACCTGATCCTCGACGGCGGGCCGACCGAAGTGGGCCTCGAATCGACCATCATCGGCTGCACCGAAGGCCCGGCGCGGCTGTTGCGCCTTGGCGGCATCGACCGGGCGGCGGTCGAGGCGGTGCTCGGCGAGACGCTTGTCGTCGAGGAAGCCGGCGAACGGCCGGCAGCGCCCGGCGCGCTTGCTTCGCACTATGCGCCGCGGGCGCCGCTGCGGCTCAATGTGCGCACGGTTGAGCCCGGCGAGACGCTGATGGCCTTCGGCCCCGACCTGCCGCCGGGGGCGGACCGGGCGGCCCTGGTGCTCAATCTCTCCGAAACGGAAGATTTGCGCGAGGCGGCAGCCCACCTGTTCGATTTCCTGCACCGGCTCGACGACGCCAGGCCTGCGGCAATTGCCGTCATGACGATCCCCGAAACGGGTCTTGGCGCGGCCATTAACGATCGTCTCAGACGGGCGGCCGCGCCGCGGCCATCCGAGTCGACTTGATTGGTGGTGCCACGTAATCTCCGGCCCATGAAAGCCGCCAGGACCGCCCTGCCCGATTCGGCAATGCTCGATCGCTTCGCTCGGATCGTCGGCGAGAGATACGCCTTGCGCGAGGCCGCCGACATGCACCCCTATCTCGTCGAGCCGCGCGATAAATATTTCGGCAAGGCGGCGATGGTCTTGCGCCCCGGCTCGGCCGAAGAGGTCTCGCATATTCTGGCGCTCGCCGACGAGACGAAGACCGCCATCGTCCCCCAGGGCGGCAATACCGGGCTCGTCGGCGGGCAGATCCCGTTCGAGGGCGGCAGCGAGATCGTGCTATCGCTTGCCCGGCTCAACCGCATTCTGAAGGTCGATGGCGAGGGCAACGCCATGACGGTGGAAGCCGGCTGCACGCTTGCCGCGATCCGGGAGGTCGCCGAGGCGGCCGGCCGGCTGTTTCCGCTGAGCATGGGCTCGGAGGGTACGTGCCAGATCGGCGGCAACCTCGCGACCAATGCCGGCGGCATCGCCGTTCTCGCCTATGGCAACGCCCGCGAGCAGGTGCTGGGCCTTCAGGTGGTGCTGGCCGACGGCCGCATCTGGGACGGCCTCAGGTCGCTGCGCAAGGACAATACCGGCTACGATCTGAAGCAGCTTTTCATCGGCTCGGAAGGAACGCTCGGCGTCATCACCGCCGCGGTGCTGAAGCTTTACCCGAAACCGCGTGTGCGCGAGACCGCCTTTCTCGGCCTGCCGACGCCGCACGCCGCGGTTCGGCTGTTGCAGCGCGCGCTTGACGCTTTCGGGCGCTCGGTGACGAGCTTCGAAATCATGTCGCGGCTCGGGCTTGACTTGGTGCTGCGGCATCTTGCCGGCAGCCGCGACCCGCTCGCGCAGCCTTATCCATGGTACGTGCTGCTCGAGGTTTCCTCGGGCGAAGCCGCCGAGACGGTGCGGCCGCGCATCGAGGCGGTGCTGACCGCGGCCATGGCGGCTGGCGAGGCCGCGGACGGCGTGCTCGCCGCTTCCGCCGCCCAGGCGGACGCGCTGTGGCGGATGCGCACCGCCCTGTCGGAGGTGCAGAAGCACGAGGGCGGATCGATTAAGCACGACGTTTCGGTGCCGATCGCCGCGATTCCGGCATTCATGGAGGAGGCGGCGCGGGTCGTCGAAGAAATCATGCCCGGCGCCCGTCCGGTCCCCTTCGGCCATCTCGGCGACGGCAATATCCACTTCAATATCAGCCAGCCGGTCGGCGCGGACAAGGATGCCTTTCTTTCCCGCTGGCAGGAGGTGAGCGCCGCGATCCACGGCCTTGTTGCGCGTTTTCATGGCTCGATCAGCGCCGAGCACGGCATCGGGCGGATGAAAAAGGAGCTGCTGCCGGGCGTCAAGAGCGCGGTCGAGATGGACCTGATGCGGGCGCTCAAGCGAACCTTCGATCCGAACGGCATCCTCAATCCGGGCAAGGTCCTCTAGTGCTCGACACCGCGCCCATCACCGATGCCGACATCGACGCGGTGGTGGCGCTGTGGCGGCGCGCCGGGCTGACCCGGGCGTGGAACGATCCATACAAGGACATCGATTTTGCCCGCGCGGCGGAGAACGCGACCGTTCTTGTCGGCCGCGCCGGAGCCGAGATCGTCGCCAGCGTCATGGTCGGTCACGACGGCCATCGCGGCGCCGTCTATTACCTGGCGGTCGATCCCGGGCAGCAGGGCCGCGGCTTCGGGCGCGCGATCATGAACACGGCCGAGGACTGGCTCAAGGCGAGAGGCGTGTGGAAGCTCAACCTTCTCGTTCGCGGCGACAATCTCGCCGCGCGCGGTTTCTACGAGGCGCTCGGATACACTCAGGAGCCCAACATCCAGATGGGACGCCGATTCGCGGATTGAGACCGAGCCGCGCGCCGCGCCCTTCGCGCGAAGTTAAGGAATTCGTAACCCCAATTTCAGAAGCTGAACGAGATTTGCGAACCGGCTTTGCCGTGATTTCGCCCAAGCGGATTTTTTCACCATTTGCCCCTGCGGATTCAATGACAAACACCAATCCAGTCGTCAAAAACCAGACTTGTCGCGAAAGTGCCGAAACGCCTGCGGCGAAGGGCTTTGAACGCGACCGGTTAAAGGGCACGAACGTCAATCCCAAGACTCTTCTCGCTACAGACTACCTGAATCATTTCAATGTCGTAGAGATGATCATTGAGATGATTCCCGAACTCCCCGAATATTTCGAGGAGCTGATCGCCTGGCAGCCGCGAAGCTATCGCGAGCACTTCGCCCGCTCTTCGCTGCGCGACGCGGGCCTGGCGCTCGAGGCCTACAATCATGTGCCGGAGAGTTTGCGGGCGACATTCGAAGCGCTGGCCGCGCGGCTGAACGAGACCGCCACGCGGGCGATCCATTCGGCGGGGATCGCGCTGGAGACGCAAGATCCCGAGATCATCGCCTTCAGCTGCGCGGGTGCCGCCGGCGAGCTGCGCGCCCTGATCGGCGAGGCCGGCAGCCTGATCAACGGCACGGCCTTGCGCGTCGCCAAGCCGGACGGCGGAGACCAGGAGATCATCGACGCTCTTTTCGACAATTGACATTGTCCGACAGGTCGGGCTCAACGGCACGATGGCCCGGCCCGAACAAGACCCGCGCAGCTATCCCGAGCATCCCCTGCTCGCCGTCAGCGTCGCTCTGTGGCGCGAGGCGCGTTGCCTCATCGTTCGCCGCGGCAAGCCGCCGCTTGCCGGCCTTTGGAGCCTGCCGGGAGGGCTGGTCGAGCTCGGCGAAAGGCTCAAGGAGGCGGCCCGGCGGGAGCTGAAAGAGGAAACCGGCATGGCCGGGGACCTCGTCGGCATCGCCGACTGGCGCGACATCATCCTCCGCGACGACGCCGGCGCCGTCGAGCGCCACTACGTGCTGGTCGTCTTCGCCGGCTATTGGCGCGAGGGCGAGCCGCGCGCGCAAGGCGACGCGGACGCGGTGCGCTGGGCGGGCGCGGAAGACTTGCAGGAGCTGCAAATGACCGAGGGGGCCGCCAAGACGATCCTGCGCACGCAGCTCTTCCTCGGAACCTGAGACCGCATCGCAAGGCCGCCCGCGGCTTCGTGCCTTGCAAAGCCGGGGGCCGGCCGGCATATGATGGGCGGCTAGCCGATCAGGAAGCGGCGACATGAAACGGACATCGCGACGGGTTGGTCTTGCGATCCTCCTGGCCGCCGGCCTGGAGGCGGGGACGGCGCTTGCGCCGCAATCCCGGGCCGCCGAGGCCGACACTTATCTGCGCCTGGCCGCGCGGGGCGACGATCCGGCGCTTCCGGTCACCACCACGCCGCGCCAGTCGCGACCCCAGCCCAATCCGTCCGTGTCGCCGTTCGCGCTGCCGACGGCGCCGATCATCGTGAACCCGGAGGAGGCGCAGAAGCCCGGCGCCAGTCCGGGCGGCTCGGAATTCCCGCCCTATGAGAAGGAGCTTCTTCGCCTCGCCGAAATCCTCGGCGCCATCCACTATCTGCGCGGCCTGTGCGGCGCGGAAGAGGGCGATCTGTGGCGCAACAAGATGGAAGAGCTGATGCAAGCGGAGGCGCCCAACCCCGCCTGGCGGGCGCGCCTCGTCGAAAGCTTCAACTCGGGCTATCGCGGCTTCGACCGGACCTATCGCCAGTGCACGCCGTCGGCCACGCAGGCTATCGACCTCTATCTCGCCGAGGGCCGCGACCTCACCGGGGTCATCAAGGCGCGATACGCTGATTAACCACTAAAGCGTTTCCGCGATTCAATCAGTCCTCAGCGTGTTAGAACACCCGACGCACGGCAAGGGATTTAAGAATCAAGCTCATGAGCCCTCGTCACGACATGACCGAATTGACGCCTTACGAGCTCGACGAAGTCGGGGCACAGAAAATCGCCGCGCTGGCCTACATCCATGAGGCCTGGGAAGAGGCGCGCCACGACGGATTGGACGTCGAGCTCATCGCCCACGCGGCGCTGTTCGCGGCCTTGAGCGAACTCGTCAAGACCTATGGCGAGGACGCCGTAGCCCAGCTCGTCAAGAGCCTGCCCCGCCGTATCCAGCACGGCGATTTCACCGTCAACCGCACGAAACAGTAAACCTCCGATCCGCCGCAGCCGCCGCGGCGGGCGTTTCGCCGCCGAGACAGCGGCCCATTTCCGGCCTATACTGGCGGGCCTGGTCGAGGGGCGGGGGCGGCTCGCCGACGGGGGTGCGGCAATGGTGCGCCTATTCGCGGCAATCGCGGTGATGCTGCTTGCCGTCATGCTCACCGGTGCGGCCGAGGGGCTTCATCCGTCGCTGCCGCGCCTGGCGGCGCAGACGAACCCGACGCCGGCGCAATCCGCCCCCACTGCCGGGCAAGGGCAAATGCTCGGCAAACTCACCGCCACGCCGCCCGAAGTGATTTACGACCTGTCGCTGCTGCCGGCGCCCGTGGCGCGCCTGCGCGAGCAGATCATCGAGGCCGCTCGCAGCGGCGACATCGAGCGGCTGCGTCCGATCCTGGACGGGAACGGCATCACGCCGGTGTTCTCCTTCGGCGGCGACACCGATGCGATTCAGTTCTGGAAGGATGTTTCCGGCGATGGCGAGGGGCGCGAGCTTCTGGCCATCATGATCGAGGTCTTCGAGGCCGGCTTCGTGCGCGTCAAGCACGACGGCCCAAGCGAGATCTATGTCTGGCCCTATTTCGCCGAGGTGCCGCTCAGCGGGCTGAGCCCGGAGCAGCAGGTCGAGCTCTACAAGCTCGTCACCGCCCAGGACGTCAAGGACATGGAGGAGTTCGGCGCCTACATCTTCTACCGCGCCGGCATCACGCCGGACGGCCAATGGCAATTCTTCGTCGCCGGGGACTGAGCCCCGCCCGGCCGCGGCCTCGCATTGCGATCCCATCGTCAATGAACAAAAGGGGATATGCCCGGGTTTCCGCTTGCTTTTTTTCTTCGCCACCACGGCCCATCTTTGTTGTTCCCATCGTCATCGCCGGGCTTGACAAGCCTGCCCTCGGGATCGGCAAAGCTTGTCCTCGGGCTCGCGAAGCGAGGGCCGGGGGGCGATAGGCGGGGGCGATCCATTCCATTGCCGCCGGGCAAGTCGAGGGGCCGGCGATTCGGATCCCTGGACTTCATGGCCGGGCGGCGAAACCGGTCAATCTTGCACAGACGCCACGCGCGACCCTATCTAATGTGAGTCAGAACAAGGGCGCGGCTTGGAAGAGACGCGGCAAGGATCGGTTCCCGCCCCGGTCGGAGGCGGATGGCCGTGCGATGCGGCGACAAAGGAGCGAATGCCATGAAGACCATCCTGGTGGCGCTGGCCGCCACGTTTACCCTGGCGGCGTGCACGACCGTGGAAAAAACCGCGGCTGGTGCGGGCGTCGGGGCTGCCGCGGGAGCGGCCATAACCCGCTCCGCGGGCGGCGCGGTTGCAGGCGCGCTGATCGGCGGGTTCGGGACATTCCTTCTCGAAGTCAGCGACGGCATGTGCCAGTACCGGAACTCCAAGGGCCAGATCTACACGACCCGCTGCCATTGGCTCTGAGCGGCGGCACGGCTTTCGGGTGAGGCGGCTGCCCTCACTTAGAGGTCCAGCTCCTCCTGCGTCTTCCGCTCCTCGCGCCGCGCCTTCCGAAAGGCGGTCGAGTCGATGATCGGCAGGTGCGGGCGGGCGCCGTTCAGAAGCTCCTCGACGGTGACGATTTGCAGGCGCGGAAAGCGCGCCGCGCCGGTGCCCATGTCGATCTCGACGAAGCCGGCGGACGCCGCCTCGGCCACCATCGGCCGGGTCGGCTCCCTCAGAGTCAGGAACAGGCCGACGATCGCGTTTTCCCGTTCGATCACGCTTTTCAGCTTGTGCACCTGATCGACCGAAACGCCGCCGCCCTTGACCTCGATGATCGCCTTGTCGGTCTTCGACTTGCCGGTCCTCAGATAGACGATGCCGTCGATGCCGGTGTCGGCGCCCTTTTGCCCGCCACGGAAGGGCTGGGCGTCGGGAATGAGCGTGATCGCCCAATTCTCGAACTCGTGCTTGTCCTTCTCCGCCAGCGCCCGCGCGCCGCCGATATCCTTCGGCACGCCGTGGGTCTCGAACACGATGCCGGAAAAGGCTTCGCGCAACCGCCGTTCGATCAGGCTGATCGCCAAGTGCGTGATGTCGATGCCGATCCAGCGGCGGCCGAGCTTTTGCGCCGCGTGCACCGTCGTGCCGCAGCCGCAGAACGGAGAAGCAGGTGCAAAAATCTCAACTTACTCTAAAAACTCCTTCTACTCTTGACGAGAGGGATTCGAGGTGATAGTTTCTCGAAAACCCAATGGCAGGAGGCGCGCCATGCCGCAGCTCAGTTCAATCGAAATTGATTTCGACATCCACAAGTTGATCGAAACGGAACGCCGAAGCTTTGATGAGCCACCGTACGTGGCACTTCGCCGGCTTCTGAAATTGCCTCCGCTTGACCCCAGGATGACCATTGAGACTCCACGCGGAGAAGGTCGTCCATTCGTACAGGATGGCGTGGAAGTTCCGCATGGCTCACTCGCTCGAATGGAGTATCAGCGTGGCAGTCAAGTCTACGAGGGACAGTTCCTAGATGGAGTCCTCGTAGTCAATGGTACTTCATATCTGTCGCTATCTGCCGCGGCGGATGCGCTTGCCGTTACAAAGGATGGAGGGAAAACCAGCCTGAATGGTTGGCTCTATTGGAAGGCAAAATTTCCGGGCGAATCCAGATGGCGCTCCCTGAAGGATCTGCGGAACCAGCATCGGAAAAATCGCAAATTATGATTGGCTCGCGGTCGGGTCGCAATGGAGATAGAGCGAGCCGGTCGGCTTGAGCGCGCGGTGAAGCTCGATCAGGCGGACGGCCATCATGGCGAGATAGGCCATCATGTCGTTGTCGCCGAGGAAGCCGCGCATCGCCTCCAGCATGCGCGCGGCATCGGTGTTGGGGCCGTGCAGCACCTGCCAATAGGCGTCCTCGGCGACCTCGTTCCAGTGCCAGGTGTCCTCGAACGCCTCGATCTGCGCCTGGCTCCGCTCGCCGGAGGGCGCGCGGAACAGCACGTTGTAGGTGGCGTTGGAGTTGAACGGCGGGTCGAGATAGACGAGGTCGACGGACCCGTCTGCGATGTGCTCGCGCAGAACGCCGAGATTTTCGCCGTAGTAAAGCCGGTTCGTCATCGCCGCATTCCTACAACAAACGCGAACAAAATAGCAACAAATGGTATAATGGCGTCAAGTCCGCCGATTCGGCGGTCCTGGCATAGGAGATGAGACAATGGCGCGTAACGAGCGAACTGGCAAACGGGTTGGCAAGATCGCGGCGAAGGGGCTCAAGGACCCGAAGAGCCTTTCGCCCAGGCAGATCAAGAGCCTGTCGGCGTCCGCCCTGACGCAACGGCCCAACAAACCGAAGGGCAGGCGCGGAAGGTAGCGGTCCCCCGCATTCCGCGCGCTCGCTGCCCCCCTCGCCCGCCCGCTTTCGCTTCCGCCTCCGCTCGTGGAGCTACGGCGGACATGTCGCTATGTCGGGCCACGCTTGCTGTGCGCCACCTCCTTCCCTCGTCGTAGCCGGGCTTTGACAAGTCTGCCCTCGGGAGCGCGCCCGGCTTGCCTACGGCACTTGGGGGGCGATACCGGGGGGCAACCCATGCCATTGCGGCTCGACAAGACGAGGGGCCGTCGGAATGGACCCCGGATCAAGTTCGGGGGTGACGAGGTTCAGGTATGGGTGGCGGCGAAATCCGCGCCCCCTACCCCGTCGGCAAAGCCTCGTGGAAGCGGATGGGTTGGCCGGTGGAAGGCGCCGTCAGCTCGCCGTTCCACATGACGCGGGCGCCGCGCACGACGGTGCCGACCGGCCAGCCGGTGACCTCCATGCCGGAAAACGGCGTCCAGCCGCATTTCGACGCGCACCAATCCTCGGTGATGGTCTCCCGGCGCTTGAGGTCGACGACGGTGAGGTCGGCGTCGTAGCCCGCCGCGATGCGGCCCTTGCCGGCGATGCCGAACAGCCGCGCCGGACCGGCCGACGTCAGGTCGACGAAGCGCTCGAGGCTGAGCCGCCCCGCATTCACATGGTCGAGCATCACGGGAACCAGCGTCTGCACGCCGGGCATGCCCGACGGCGAGGCGGGATAGGGCTTGGCCTTCTCCGCCAGCGTGTGCGGCGCGTGGTCGGAGCCCAGAATGTCGGCGACGCCGGCGGCAAGCCCCGCCCACAGCCCCTTGCGGTGGCGGCCGGTGCGGATCGGCGGGTTCATCTGGGCGAGCGTGCCGAGGCGCTCATAGGCCTCGGGTGCCGTTAACGTCAGGTGCTGCGGGGTGACCTCGACGCTGGCGATGTCCTTGTGCGCGGCCAGGAGCGCCATCTCCTCGGCGGTGGAGACATGCAGGACGTGGATGCGCTTTCCCGCCGCGCGGGCAAGGGCGACGAGCCGGGCGGTGCAGGAAAGGGCGGCCTCCGCGTCGCGCCAGACCGGGTGCGAGGCGGGATCGCCCGCGATGCGCTCGCCGAGGCGCTCGTTGAGGCGCAATTCGTCCTCGGAATGGAAGGCGGCGCGGCGGGAGACGGCCGCAAGGATACGGGCGAGGCCGGCGTCGTCCGCAACCAGCAGGTCGCCGGTCGAGGAGCCGGCAAAGACCTTGACCCCCGCGCAGCCGGGAAGCCGCTCCAGGGCGGCGAGCTCTTCGGCGTTCTGGTGGCTGCCGCCGACATAGAAGGCAAAATCGCAATGCATGCGGCCCGAGGCGCGGCGGACCTTGTCGGCAAGGGCGGCCTCGCTCACCGTCGGGGGACTGGTGTTCGGCATCTCGAAGACGCCCGTAACCCCGCCCATGACGGCGGCCAGAGAGCCCGTCTCCAGATCCTCCTTGTGCTCGCCGCCGGGCTCGCGGAAATGCACCTGGGTGTCGATGACGCCGGGAAGGATGTGCAGGCCCGTGCAGTCGACGACCTCGCCCGCCGCGCCGCCGGCGATTTCACCGAGCGCCGCGATGCGGCCGCCGCTGACCGCGACATCGCGGACGCCGGCGCCGTCCTGGTTGACGACGGTGGCGCCCTTGAGCAGGAGGTCGTAGATGCGGGCCATGCGCCCCTTCCTTAATCCGTCACGAATTCGCGCCGCCCCTTGCGCGCGGTCCCGCGCCTTCGTAAATCTCCCAGGACATCGACGCAAAGGGTCTTTTTCGGCGGCAGGCGGATCGCATGGAAAAATTGAAGGGCGCAATCCTTTCCGACCGCGGCGTCATCCGCGTCGGCGGCGCGGAGGCGGAGCGGTTTCTGCACGGGCTCGTCACCGCCGATGTGGCGGGCATGGCGAACGGCGAAGCCCGCTTTGCCGCCCTGCTGACGCCGCAGGGAAAGATCCTGTTCGACTTTCTGATCCGTCGCGCGGGCGACGGGGATTTCCTCATCGACGGCCGCAGCGAGGCGCTTGGCGAACTCATCAAACGGTTGATGTTCTATAGGTTGCGGGCGAAAGTTGAGATCGAAGATGAAAGTGGGGCGCGCGCCGTCCTCGCCCTCTGGGGGGCGGAAGGCGGGGGCGAGAGGGGCAAGGATTTCTTCGCCGATCCGCGGCACGAGGCGCTCGGCCTGCGGGCGATCGTGGCCACGGGCGAGGCGGAGCGGCGGCTGCTTAAGGCGGGCGCCGAGGCCGTCCCGCTTGCCGATTATCACGCCCACCGGATCGGGCTCGGGATTCCCGAAGGCGGGCTCGATTTTATCCTCGGCGAGACCTTTCCGCACGAGGCGGACATGGACCGGCTCGGCGGCGTCTCCTTCACCAAGGGCTGCTTTATCGGCCAGGAGGTGGTCTCGCGCATGGAGCACCGCGGCACGGCGAGGAGCCGCATCGTGCCGGTCGCCATCGACGGCGAGCCCGAGCCCGGCGCCGAGCTGCGCGCCGGGGGCAAGCCGGCAGGCCGGCTCGGCTCGGTTGCGGGCGGCAGGGGCCTGGCGCTGATGCGGCTCGACCGGGTGGAGGCGGCCCAAAGCGCCGGCGAGGCGATCATGGCCGGCAAGGCGGTGGTGACGGTGCTCGCGCCGATCTGGGAACGCGCCGCGGCGGCGGACAAACCCTCATGAGAGAGAGAGCGCGCAAGGCAGCGCCAAGATCGGCCGCGGCGCCTCCATCCGCGCGGGCTTGGCAGCGCATGCTCTCGGGGCGCAGGCTCGACCTCCTCGACCCCTCGCCGCTCGATGTCGAGCTTGAGGACATCGCCCACGGGCTTGCCCGGGTCGCGCGCTGGAACGGCCAGACGATCGGCGATTATTCCTTCTCCGTCGCCGAGCATTCGCTACTGGTCGAGAAGCTGGCATGCGCCCTTTCGCCGGAGCTTGAGCCGCGCTGGCGGCTGGCGGCGCTGCTGCACGATGCGCCGGAATATGTCATCGGCGACCTGATCAGCCCGTTCAAGGCGGCCGTCGGGCTCGACTACAGGGCGTTCGAGGGGCGGCTGTTGCAGATCATTCATGTCCGTTTCGGCCTGCCAGGGCTGTTGCCTGGGCCCATCGCCGCGCTGATCAAGCGCGCCGACAAGGCGGCGGCCTATGCGGAGGCAACGCAGCTTGCGGGCTTTTCGGAAGCGGAGGCGGCGAAATATTTCGGCCGCCCGCGCGGCCTGAACGCGCCCGGCGGGCTGCCGCGCCTGAAGCCGATCCCGGCGGCGGAGGCCGAGCGGCGCTACCGAAGGCGCATCGAGGCCCTGCAACGGGCCTGAAGCCGCACTACATAAAAGGCTCTCAATCGAGAGATAGGTTCCGAATCGAAACGACCCGCGCCGCAAACGAATGACCGCCCAAATCCATGTCTGCCCGCTCAGCGCCGTAGCGAGCGTGATCGCCGCCCATGGGCCGAGCCATGTGGTGACGCTGATCAATCGCGAATTGATGATCGACACGCCGGCGGGGATCGTGCCGGAAAACCATCTGAAGCTCGGCATGAACGACATCGCCGCGCCCGCCGACGGCTTCGTCGCGCCGGGCGATGAGCATATCGCAGACCTGGTGCGCTTTACTCTGGCCTGGGACCGGCGCGCGCCGATGTTGATCCATTGCTGGGCCGGCATCAGCCGCTCCACGGCGGCGGCCTTCGTGGCGCTTTGCGCGCTCAACCCGCATGCCGACGAGCTTGCCGTCGCACGGCGCCTGCGCGGGGCCTCGCCGGAGGCGACGCCCAATGCGCGCATCGTCGCGCTCGGCGATGGGGCGCTTGATCGCAAGGGGCGGATGGTGGCGGCGGCCGAGGCGATAGGCCGCGGCGTGCTGGCGCTCTCCGGCCGGCCCTTCGTGCTGCCGGCGGCACTCTGAGGACGGCGGCCGCCGAGCCGGGGGGCCGATGAGCCGCGCCCTGCGGCCCCGCTCGCAAGTGGCGGATTTTCTTCCAAGCCCGGCAAGGCAGGTATGCCTAGACTTACGTATGCGTAATCAAAGATCGGCGATATTACGTTAACGAAAAATTCCCTGGACACCGAACATTCCCTTAAGGGAATGCGCGCGGATTACGCCGCCGCGGGCGGTCGCTTGGCGGGGCCATCGGGCGCCCGCGCGCTCCGTCCGCGGCCGGTGGAAGGCCCGCTCGTGCGCGGGCGCTCGGTCCGCGACGGCCGGTCGGCGGCGGGCGCTTCGCTTGCCACCCGGGCCAGGAGGTCGTTGAGGAGGGCCGCGTCGCGCTGGCCGAGCGCGCGCATGACCGCGCCTTCCGCCGCCCGCCAGGGCTTAAGCGCCGCGGCAAGACGCTCCGCCCCGGTCTTAGTCAGGCGCACCTCGCGCGCGCGCCTGTCGCGCGCCGTTGCGACCTCGATCAGCCCGCGCCGGGCAAGCGGACGCAGATTGCGGGTCAGCGTCGAGGCATCCATGCCGATGAGGGCGGACAGGCGCCCCATGGACAGGGCCCCGGAGCGGGCAAGCTCGGTCAACATGCCGTGCTGGTTCGCGGTCAGGCCGGTTTCGGCCAAGTGCTGATCGTAAATCTGCGTGATCCGCCGCGCTGCCTTGCGCAGGCGGTAGCAGGTGCAGTGAAGATCGCTCATCTTACCTTTCTCCGCTTTCGCCGGACGCCGCGGCGGCTTCCGGCAGCGTCACGGCCGCCCGCACACCGGAATAGCTGCATATGCACGCGCATCCGTTAACGGACCGTTAACGCCGTCCCGCGGGGTGAATCGAGCGCGGGCGGCATTTCATTCGTATATACATGTTATGCTTCCAGCAAGTTCGCTTTTGCGCCTCCTCCGGCTTATCAGGGTGAGCGACGCGGCGGGGCTATCTTTACGACTTGGAGCCGCGGGTCGGGAATTGGATATGGGGCACCGAAGCGGCGGGAGATATTATGGTTGCATATGCAGCTGCTTGGCGCTTCGCTCAGCCAACCTCGACCACGAGGCGGCCGCGCACCTTGCCGGCGATGATGTCGGCGCCGGCCCGCGGTACCTCGTCAAGCGGGATAGTCGCGGTCATGGCTTCTAGCTTCGCCGGATCGAGGTCTTTGGCCAGCCGCCGCCAGGCGGTCAGGCGCAGCGGCTTCGGCGCGGTCACCGAGTTGACGCCGATCAGCGACACCGCGCGCAGAATGAACGGGGCGACGTTGCCGGGAAGGTCCATGCCGCCGACATTGCCGCAGGCGGTGACGACGCCGTAGGCCTTGGTCATCGACAGCACGTTGGCAAGCGTATGGCTGCCGACCGAATCGACCCCGCCCGCCCAGCGCTCCTTGCCGAGCGCCCGGGCGGGGCCGGAAAGCTCCTGCCTGTCGATGATCTCGGCGGCGCCCAGAGACATCAGATAGTCGGCCTCCCGGACCCGCCCGGTCGAGGCGATGACGGCGTAGCCGAGCCTGCTCAGCAGCGCGATCGCCACCGAGCCGACGCCGCCGGCGGCGCCGGTGACGACGATCGGTCCCTTGTCCGGCGTCAATTGCTGGCGCTCCAGGGCCAGCACGCACAGCATCGCCGTGTAGCCGGCGGTGCCGATGGCCATGGCCTGGGCGGTCGAAAACACCTCCGGCAGCGGCACCAGCCAGTCGCCGGGCACGCGGGCGAGCCCCGCATAGCCGCCATAATGGGTTTCGCCGATGCCCCAGCCGTTGAGCACCACCTTGTCGCCCTTCTTGTAGTCGGGATGGCTCGACGTCTCGACGGTGCCGGCGAAGTCGATGCCGGGGATCATCGGCCAACGGCGCACCACCGGCAGCTTGCCGGTCAGCGCCAGCCCGTCCTTGTAGTTGACGGTCGAATGGGCGACGCGCAACGTGACATCGCCCTCCATCAGCTCGTCCGCGCCCATCTCGACCATGTCGACCGACTGGCCGTCGTCGCGCTTGGAAATCAGGATTGCCTTGAACCGGTCGGTCATCTTGCCCCTGCCGACTGCGTGTGGATCACGGCAAAGCTCGTGCCATGCCGGGCAGCCAAGGGCAAGGCCACACGGAGACGCATGATCGCAGGTTGGGACATCGAGAAGCGGTGCTCTTGTCGGTCCAAGTTATCTCGCGCGGGCGGGGCCCGAACCGAGTCAAATCCGCCAGAACCCCGAATCCCGCATCACAATCGCCACGGAACAGGCGACCAGCAGCACTCAGAGCGGTACGCGGAGGCGGCGGCCCCAAGGCAAGTTTTCCTCCGCCGCAATGGCCGCGCCGACGAGATCAAGATGAAGCGGATCTCGCCGGCGGGGTAAGAGGGCTGCTACTCGGCCGCGGAGGCTGCCGTCGTCGTTTCGCTTGCGGCGGTTGCCGCGTCGAAGTCCGCAACCAGCGTATCGAGCTCCTTCATTTCGACGATGGCATCGACATAGGAGCGGACCTCATCCAATTTCGCCTGGTCGTAGGAGGCGCCGTAGCTGACGCTTGCCGCCGCGAAGGCGTCCTGCGCCGCGGTTTCCGCCGTCTGATAGTCGCTCCAGGCGTCGTATTGGTCGACGACCGTTTGGGGGTCGTCGCCGCTATAAGCATCGATCACCGCTTGCGGATCGCCCGAATAGGCTGAAACCAGTGCCTCCGCCGCGGCAACCTCGTCCGGAGTATAGGTGCCGGGAGCCGCTGCCTCCGCATCCAAAAGCGCCTGCGCATCGAGCGCGGCCTGCGCATCCAGCACCGCTTGGGCCGCAGCATAATCTGCCTCCGCGGGCGGACTGCTCGGATCGCCTCCTAGCGCGATGAAGGAATCGAGCGCCGCCTGGGATTTCAAATTCTCGCGGATATAAGCGATCTGAAGGCCCGGAAGCGACTTGGGGTTGTTCATATTGTTCAAATAGGCCTGCGTGTTCCGGTTCAGCGAATTCCACGATTTGAGGGCGCTGGCAAGCTCACCCTGTTTCAAGCCGGTAGCCAGCGCATACTGGCGCACGACGGCCTTTGGCGTGCCTTGGGGCCGCATCGCCGGAACCGCGGTCACCCGAGTGGATTTCTTTTGCGGCGATGTCTTTGTCGCCGCCGCCTTCTGCGACTTGCCGAACACGCTGTCGAGCAACTCGCCAAAAAGATCGCGGCCCTTACTCTTGGAGGAACTCGACGAGGATGATGAAGACGCCGCACGGCTCTTTCCAATCCCCTTGGCACTCGCCGCACTTTTCCCGGGGCCGGCACTCACCGCACTTTCTGCGGGGTCGGCACCCCCCTTACCCTTGCCGCCCCCCTTACCCTTTCCGGCCCAGGCTTTATCGGCGCCGAAAAAGGGGAAATGGAGGGCATTAAGGGCATCGAAAGCCGGCGCGGCACCGGTGAGGATGAGACAACATGCGATGGTCGTCGCAATCGTTCGGCTGCCGGTTCGTTGCATGGCTCGGGCCTTCCCTTATGGTGCTTCACACCAAGAGATTGGGCCCGAGTCGTATCGGCGCCCCTAAACCCAAAGGTGGCCTTCGAGCCGTGCCGTCAATGGGGCGTTAACGACGTTGCGGCTCGAACTTGCTCGCCATCATCATGAACCGCCTCGATGTCCGGTTGCCGGGACGCGGCGGCATTCACTGTTCGAAAGCAGACCAGTTGCCGCTCCGGGAATTCCGATCACATTCGCGGGGCCCGGCCGGCCGCCTGCCACCGTTCGCGGATCGGCGACAGGACCATCGCCGCGAACACGCGGAGGCTGCCGGCGCCGACGGGCCGGGGCGGGCACGCGCTCGGCGGGCGGTGTCCCGGCTAGAGCACCGCCAACGCTTTCGGCCGACCGGCTACCCCGTCAGAAGTCGACCTTTTTCTCGTCCCACGGCCCGTTCGTCAGATCCGGCAGGACGGTCCGCACGTAAGCAGTCGCCTCGGGCGAGGCGCCATAAACCCGGGGGTGTTCGCCCGGCTCTCCATCCATGACCACGATATCGTACGTGAGCTGATCGGCCGGCAGCCTCGTCCTCAGGGCCGAGGTCGCCCGCGCCGCATCCCAGGGCGCGTGGAACGTGCCCCTTCGGCCTTTGACGACGAGGATTGGGTTTCCGTCGGTCCGCTCGACGAGCATGGTGGACAATGTGAGGGTCATGATCGTTACCTCGTGCGCTCATGAAGAATGCCGCCGAGCGCCGGCACGGGCGGTGCCGCACGCTTGCTTGGCGGGTCGCGCTTGGGCGTTTTCGGCAAAAACGGGCGCGCGGGACTTAAGAGAACTTCCGCTTCCCTCCCGAGCAGGGTGCCGGGCGGCGCGGCAGCATCGCCGCTTTCCGTCGTCGGGGAAGAAAATCAGCATGAATTCGTTAGACGGTTCGCTGCCTCATCAAGCTTCAGGCGCGCCCGTGCCGATCTGCAGTGCTGCGTGAACCCCGTCTGCGTTTCGGACCGGGAGAGTCCTGAAACGATCCCATCTTTTCAGGGATGGATTAACGATCCATTAACCGTTGGCCGCATGCGGTCCGTCGCCTGGAACCGTTCGAGGCGATTCGAACGGCCGCGGACTATTTCTTCGGCCTTCGTCTTCCGGCGGCCCTGAGTTCCGCTTCCAGCCGCTCGTTCCAATCGTGGCGCCCGAACTCGGCCCGGGCGACCCCTTGGCAAACCGGGCCCGCCGACGACGGAAAAGTCGCGCTAAGCCACCTCGCCGGCCAGCCGTTCGACCGGCTGCTCGCGGATCGGCCAGTGGACGATGGCCGCGAAGATGCCCAGCGCCACGCCGAGCCACCAGACCACCTCATAGGACTGGTACTGGTCGTAGAGCCGGCCGCCGAGCCAGACGCCCAGGAAGGCGCCGACCTGGTGGGAGAAAAAGACGAAGCCGAACAGCGTCGCCATGTACCGCGGGCCGAACATGATCGCCACCAGGCCCGAGGTCGGCGGCACCGTCGACAGCCACAACAGCCCCATGGCGGCGGCGAAAAGGAGCACGCTCGCCGGGCTTGGCGGCAGCAGGATGAACAGCGCGATGGCGACCGCGCGCGAGAAATAGATGAGGCTCAGGAATATGGGCTTCGAATAGCGCCCGCCGATGACGCCGGAGGCGAGCGAGCCGACGATGTTGAACAGGCCGATGATGGCGATGGCCCAGGCGCCGAGCGCCGGGTCGAGCCCGACATCGGTGATGTAGGGCGGCAGGTGGGTGGTGATGAAGGCGATCTGGAAGCCGCAGACGAAAAAGCCTGCGACCAGCAGCACGAAGCTCCTGTAGCCGAACGCCTCGCTCAGCGCCTCGGTGATGGTCTGGTCGCGGCCCATGCCGGCGGCCGGGACCTCCGGCTTGCCCTGCAGCGCAAAGGCCAGGACCGGCACCGCCAGCATCATCGCGCCCATGACCAACAACGCCTGCTGCCAGCCGATCTGTTCGATCAGCCCCTGGCCGAGCGGCGCGAACAGGAACTGGCCGAAGGAGCCGGCAGCCGTGCCGATGCCGAAGGCGATCGAGCGGCGCTCGGGCGACACCGCGCGGCCGAAGGCGGCGAGAACGATGGAAAAGGAGGCGCCCGCCAGGCCGAGCCCGATCAACACCCCGGCGCCGAGATTGAGCCACAGCGGGCTCGGCGCCCAGGCGGTCACGGCAAGGCCCAAGGCATAGACGACGCCGCCCGCCGCCAGCACCCGGGCGGTGCCGTAGCGGTCGGCGATGGCGCCGGCGAGCGGCTGGCCGGCGCCCCACATGATGTTCTGGATGGCGATGGCGAGCGCAAAGATCTCGCGGCTCCAGCCGCGCGCCTCCGTCATCGGGGTCAGAAACAGGCCGAGCGCCGAGCGCGGCCCGAAGGCGATCAGCGAGATGATGCAGCCGGCGATGATGACGACGGCGGCGGTCTGCCAGGGGCGGGCCCTCACGGTCATGCCGGCGCTCCGAATAGCTGTTGCCCCGCCCAAGGCGCCTGGGCCGGGGGGCAGCTACCCATAAAGGCAAAGGCCGGCGGCGAAAATCAAAACTTTATGATGGTTCCCATCGACGCCGGCGATGGCGGCGGGGGCAAGCTCCTCCTCTCCCCTTGCGGGAGAGGGTGCGCGGGCTTGGGGCCGGAGGCCCCTTAGCCGGAGCTGGGTGAGGGGTAGGCGGCGCAACCCGTCCCCCCTCATACGGCTCGGCTCCTCGCGGAGCCTCACCACCTTCTCCCGCCAGGGGAGAAGGGTTTTCGCGCCGGCCGTCGGGATTACGACCAGGAGCGGACGCGGTAGAAGATGTGCTTGCCGATGCGCCTCTGCTCGACCATATCGCCGACCCAGCCCGGGCTGACATAGGTGGCGTGGTAGTGGGTCGCCTCGCCGACGCCCTCGATGCGTTTGCCGTACATCGCCTTCTTGGCGAGCTGGATGGCTTGCGCCCAGGCCGCCTGATGGCGCGGCTGGTCGGAGCGACCGTCGCAGGCGAAGGAGAACTGGCACTTGTTGCGCCGGTCTTCGTTCTGGAACACCACGCCGCAGATAGTGTCGGGATAGAAGGGATGCGCCACCCGGTTCAGCACCACCTGGGCGACGGCGAGCTGTCCCGTCTCCGGCTCGCCGCGGGCCTCGAAATAGACCGCCTTGGCAAGGCACATCAGCTCGCGGCTGCGCTGCTTGGCGAGCGCCACGCTATTCCCCGCCTCCGCTCTTGCCGCCCCCTCGCCGGTGTCGGCAAGCGCGGCGAAGTTCGGCGCCAGCGGGACGCCGTCCGGCCCGGCCGCGTGCTGCCCCGGACCGTGGCGCAGCGCCAGTTCGGCGGCGCCTCGCGCCGGCAGAGACAGCCTGACGAGCCGCCCGGTTCTCGGGTCCATGCGCTTGACGGTCCGCGTGCCGTCGCGCAGCACCCGCCGGTCGCCCTTGTTGGCGCGGTTTACGGCCGGATAGCGGCGCGGCTCGGCCGGCTGCGCCGCAGGCAGCTCGAACGTGCCGGTAAGCGAACCGCCGATGTCCCCGAACCCGCCGTTCGCCGGCGCGCCCTCCACCTCCAGGCTCGCGAACTGGAAGGCGCCGCGCTGCTGCTCGTTCCTGGCCTCGAAGACGTCGCTGCCCGGAAACAGCGAGGCCCGGTAGGTCCGCGGCACGGAGCGAATCAGGCCGTCATGGTCGCCAAGGCGCAGGCCGGCGCGCAGCTCCGCATATTCGGCAAGCCCGGAGACCGTCGCCTGCGTCGACAGGAAAAACGCCAAGATCGCCAGAAGATTGGGTCTTGCCTGGGTCCGCAGACATTTGCGGACGGCATCGATCCCCCGATTTAGACCGCGCACTTTTTTCCGCCCTCGTCGTTACCTGTCCAACTGACCCGGCGAAGGCGGCGAGAATTGGACCGGCTCAAGGTCCTTTCTTGGCGCGCGTGGAAAATCGAAGGCGCGAATTTCCTTCTTCCCCTTCGCGCCCCCAATTAAAGCGGCAAAATCTTTAAATGCGCTTAAACGTCGCGGCGAATTGTCGCCACGCCCGGACACGGCCGATGCGGCGAGCGCCCATCCTCATGCGCCGCAAGCCGCGGCGGCGGCGCGAGATATCGGGACAGAAGATACAAATGCTCTAAGATGGCGGACGCTTCAGGCCATCAAATCCAGCGAGCCATCCCCTGCAATGTTGAGCCAGCCCGGTTTCGGAAACCTGAGACGGAGCTTGCCGAAATGGCTTTGGTCGGCCGTGGTCGTTCTGGTCGGGATGCACATCGCCGCCTCGATCGTTCACTTTCGCATCACGGGACTGCCGTGCCATACGCGCGAATTGTTCGACCTCGAGGAAAACGAAAGCTTCGGACAATATTTCATGACCATGATCCTGCTGTTCGCCGGATTGCTGGTTCTCTACCACGCGCGTCGGCTGCGGGAGCAAGACCGGGCCACCGGAATTCTGTGGCTGATGCTCGGAGTTGGCTTTTGCGTCCTATCCGTCGAGAAGGTCGCCGGCGTTCACCAGATCATCAGCTCCTGGGCGCCCGTTTCCTGGACCGCCCTGGGAGCAACCGTCGCGGTTCTGGTCGGGATCGCCTATGCGCCGTTCCTGCTTCGACTGCCGGCTTCGACTCGCAACCTGTTCATCGCCGCCGGAGCGCTTTATCTGGCAGGATCGATCGGCATCGACTTTGCGGCCAAATGGCTTCCCGGCACGGCGGTTTACGATCCGTGTTTCGACCGCATGGCCTCGCTCGGCATCGGCCTTACAACGGCGATCGAGAACGCAATGGAAATGAGCGGCATGGTCCTGTTCATCAACGCGATGATCAATATAGAGGCCTGAATTCCCATTCTCATTGGGTCAAAGTTCGCGCGGCTTGAGTCGAGCGCGTCGAGACCCATCGGCGGAATCCGGCCGGCGAGGATCTCCATGGATTGAATACCGCCATGGCGGCGCGAGGTAACGGGTTGGAAGGCGTAAATGCTCTATAACAAAAAACCTCGAGCCATCAACCCGGTAAACAGTCCCCGACCATGTTGAGCCGCCTCGGACTTGAACACATCGAACGCCGCCTGCCGATCTGGCTGTGGGCGACGGTGGCCGTTCTGGTCGCCGCCCACATCGTTGCCATGATCATTCACTTTCGCGTCGCGGAACTGTCCTGTCACGTGCGCGAGCTGTTCGACCTGGAGGAGAACGAAAGCTTCGCCGGCCTGTTCACGACGCTGATCCTGATCTTCGCCGGACTGTCGGTCCTCTATCATGCGCGTCAATTGCGCGAGGAGCGCCTCTTCATCCGGTTCCTGTGGCGGCTGCTCGGCATCGGATTTTGCCTGTTGGCGATCGAGAAATTTATCGCCCTTCACCGAAAATTCGGCGCCCTGGTCGATGTTTCCTGGCCGGCCGTGGCGGTAGGCGCCGCGCTCATCGTCGCGATTGCCTATATCCCGTTCCTCGCCCGGTTGCCGGCCAAGACCCGCATCCTGTTTTTGGTCGCCGGCGCGATCTATGTGATCGGCTCGATCGGCATCGACTTTTCGACCGAATGGTTCCCCGAAAGCGGCGCCCACGATGCCTGCGGCGACCCGATCGTCACGCTCGGCTATCGGCTGACGGCGGCGATCGAGGCCGGCCTGGAGATGAGCGGCGTCGTGCTCTTCATCCAGGCGATGCTGAAGCTCAAGACCTGACGTCGGGACGCGGTCGGGCCGGCCGCCCGTCGCATCGTCAATCCGTCGAGGGCTGCTCCTTGCCTTCCCTGGCGCGGATCGCCGCCTGGGCGGCGGCAAGGCGGGCGATCGGCACCCGGTAGGGCGAGCAGGACACGTAGGTGAGCCCCGCGCGGTGGCAGAAGTCGACCGAGGCCGGGTCACCGCCATGCTCGCCGCAGATGCCGAGCTTGATGTCCGGGCGCGCCTTCCTGCCGCGGGCCACGCCGATATTGACCAGCTCGCCGACGCCGCCCTCGTCGATGGAGACGAACGGGTCGGCGGGCAGCAGCCCCTTGGCGACATATTCGGTGAGGAAGCTGCCGGCGTCGTCGCGCGAGATGCCCAGGCAGGTCTGGGTCAGATCGTTGGTGCCGAAGGAGAAGAACTCGGCCGATTCGGCGATCTCCTCGGCGCGCAGGCACGCGCGAGGTAGTTCTATCATCGTGCCGATCGTGTAGTTCGGCTTCACTCCTTTCTCGTCCGCCACCAGGGCGGCGACGGCGCGGATGCGCTCGGCAAGAAAATCGAACTCGGCGCGGGTCGCGATCAGCGGAATCATGATCTCCGGCTCGACCGCGGTCCCGGTCTCCGCGGCGGCGTCGGCGGCGGCCTCGAGGATGGCGCGGGCCTGCATCTCGGTGATCTCCGGATAGGTGATCGCCAGCCGGCAGCCGCGGTGGCCGAGCATGGGATTGAACTCGCTGAGCTCCCTGACCCGGTCCGCGATCAGCTCCGGCTTGACCCCCATGATGGCGCCGACCTCGGCGATCTCCTCCTCGCCGTGGGGCAGGAATTCGTGCAGCGGCGGGTCGAGCAGGCGGATGGTCACCGGCAGGCCGCGCATGATCTTGAACAGCTCGGTGAAGTCGGCGCGCTGCATCGGCAACAGCTTGGCAAGCGCCCGCTCGCGCCCTTCAAGGTTGCTCGCCAGGATCATCTCGCGCACGGCGAGGATGCGCTCCTCGTCGAAGAACATGTGCTCGGTGCGGCAAAGCCCGATGCCTTCGGCGCCGAACTCGCGGGCAGCCTGGGCGTCGGCCGGCGTATCGGCGTTGGCGCGCACGCCGAGGGTGCGGATGTCGTCCGCCCATCCCATCAGCGTGCCGAAATCGCCGGACAGCTCCGGCTGGCGCATCGGCACCTCGCCCTTGAGAATCTGGCCGGTCGAGCCGTCGATGGTAATGACATCGCCCTTCTTGAAGGTCGCGCCGCCGGCCGTCATGGTGCCTGCCTTATAGTCGATGCGAATCGTGCCGGCGCCCGACACGCAGGGCCGGCCCATGCCGCGGGCGACGACGGCGGCATGGCTGGTCATGCCGCCGCGGGTGGTCAGGATGCCGGCGGCCGCATGCATGCCGTGGATATCCTCCGGGCTCGTCTCGACGCGCACCAGGATGACGCTGCGCCCCTGCGCCTTGAGGGTTTCGGCCTCGTCGGGGTCGAAGACGATCTCGCCGACGGCGGCACCGGGAGAGGCGGGAAGGCCGCTGGCGATCACCTCGCGTTCCGCTTCGGGGTCAATCGTCGGGTGCAGGAGCTGGTCGAGCCCCTCCGGCGAGACGCGCGCCACCGCCTCCTCATGCGTGATCAGCCCCTCCTCCGCCATGTCGACGGCGACCCTCAGAGCCGCCTTTGTGGTGCGCTTGCCCGAGCGCGTCTGCAACATCCACAGCTTGCCCTCCTGGACCGTGAACTCCAGGTCCTGCATGTCGCGATAATGGGCCTCGAGCCGCGTGTAGAAGTCGGTGAGCTCGGCGAAGACGCCTGGCATGAGGCTCTCCAGCGACGGCTTGTCGGAGGCCGACGCGATGCGCGATTTCTCGGTGATCTCCTGTGGGGTGCGGATGCCGGCGACCACGTCCTCGCCTTGCGCATTGACCAGGAATTCGCCGAACAGCTCCTTGTCGCCGGTCGACGGGTTGCGGGTGAAGGCGACCCCGGTCGCGGACGTCTCGCCCAGATTGCCGAACACCATGGACTGGACATTGACGGCGGTGCCCCAGCTTTCCGGGATTTTGTGCAGGCGGCGATAGGTGACGGCGCGCTGGTTCATCCACGAAGAAAAGACGGCGCCGATGGCGCCCCAGAGCTGCTCGTTCACATCCTGAGGGAACGGGCGGTCGAGGTCTTCGGCGACGCGCTCCTTGAAGCGGGAAAGGATGTCCTCCCAGTCCTCGGCGGCAAGCTCGGTGTCGAGGGTAAGCCCGCGCTCGTCCTTGTAGCCGCCGAGGATTTCCTCGAAATGGTCGTGCGGCACGCCGAGCACGACATTGGCGTACATCTGGATGAACCGCCGATAGGAATCGTAGGCGAAGCGCTTGTTGCCGGCGCGGGCGGCGAGCGCCTCCACGGTTTCGTCGTTGAGGCCGAGATTGAGGACCGTGTCCATCATCCCCGGCATCGAGGCGCGGCCGCCGGAGCGCACCGAGACCAGAAGCGGGTTGTTCTTGTCGCCGAAGCCGGCGCCGACGGTCGCGGCGACCTTCCGCAGGGCGCTTTCGACCTGGCCCGCAAGGTCGTCCGGATAGCTGCTGCCATTGGCGAAGTAATGGGTGCAGACCTCGGTCGTAATGGTGAAGCCCGGCGGCACCGGCAGTCCGAGATTGGCCATCTCGGCGAGGTTTGCCCCCTTGCCGCCGAGCAGCGCCTTCATGCCGGCCTCACCCTCGGCCGAGCCGTCGCCGAACCAATAGACCCACTTGGTCATGTTTGCCTCTTTTTGCCTGGGCGGCACCAGCGCCGTGCCGTCAACACCTAATGTTTTCGTATCTAGTCGGATTCGGAAACCGATTCCAAGCAGCCATGTGACGCGGCAGAAAGTCCTCCGGCGGGATTTTCTCACCCTTCGATTCTGGAGAAGTCGGCGACCTTGAGCGTCGCCTCGCGCAGGCGGTTGAGCAGGTTGAGCCGGTTCTCGCGCAGCTTGCGGTCCTCGACATTGACGGTGACATGGTCGAAAAAGGCATCGACGGCGGGCCTCAGCTCGGCCAGCGCCTTCATGGCCGTCTCGAAATCCTCGCGCGCCACGTGATCGTCGACATGGCCCTCGGCCGCCTCGATGACGTGGAACAGCACCCGCTCCTCGGGCAGCCCCTGTTTCTCGATCAGCTTGAAGTCCGGCGCGCGGTCATAGGCGCGGCCGTCCTTCTTCTCCTCGATGCGCAAGATGTTGGTGGCGCGCTTGACGCCGGTCATGAGATGGGCGCCGTCGTCGCTGTCGAGGAACCGGCCCAGCGCCTCGACGCGCTTGACGATCATCAACAGATCGTCCTGGCCGCCAAGCGAGAAGACGGCGTCGATCAAATCGTGTCGCGCGCCCTGCTCGCGCAGATGCACCTTCAGCCGGTCGGCGAAGAAGGAGATGAGGTCGATCGCCTTGGCGCGATAGATGGAGATGAAGGCGTCCGCGTTCTTGGGCAAGGAACGGGCATCCTTGATGACCGTCTGCTCGATCTCGCTGACATCCTTATCGGAATATCCGTGCGCGGTGAGGCTTTCCGCGGCGGCGAGCTTTTCGATCACCGAATAGCGCTCCATCGAGCGCACCGCCCGGCCGAAGGGCTTGGCCATCGCGGAAAACAGCCTGATGCGCAAATCGTTGGCGAGGATGATCCGGATCGCCCCCAGCGCCGCGCGGCGCAGCGCGTAAGGGTCCTTGGAGCCGGTCGGCGTCTCGCCGATGGCCCAGAAGCAGGCGAGCATGTCGAGCTTGTCGGCGAGCGCCACGGCGACCGATACCGGATTGCTGGGCACCGCGTCGGTCGGTCCCTGCGGGCGGTAATGCTCTTCGATGGCGCGGGCGACGGCGGCGTTTTCGCCCTGGGCCAGCGCGTAATATTTGCCGATCAGCCCCTGCAGCTCGGGGAACTCGCCGACCATCTCGGTCACCAGATCCGCCTTGCACAGCCTTGCCGCCCTCACCGCCTGTTTGGCGTCGGCGCCGACCTTGGGGGCAAGTTCGCCGGCCAGGCACTCGATGCGCTCGACGCGCTCGTATTGGGTGCCGAGCTTTTCGTGAAAGACGATCTCCTTCAGCTTCTCGACCCGGGCGGCGAGCGGCACCTTCAGATCCTGGTCCCAGAAAAAACGGGCGTCGGCGAGCCTTGCGGCGATGACCCGCTCGTTGCCGGCGACAATCGCCTTGCCGCGGTCCTTGGCCTTGAGATTGGAGACCAGGATGAAGCGGTTGGCGAGCTTGCCGGTGGACGCATGCTTGAGCGAGAAGCACTTCTGGTGGTGCTTCATGGCGGTGGCGAGGACCTCCGGCGGCAGGTCGAGAAACGCCTTGTCGAACGTGCCCATCAGCACCGCCGGCCACTCGACGAGGCCGGCATTCTCGGAAAGCAGCGCTTCGTCCTCGACCAGCGCCAGCCCCTGGGCGAGCGCCAGGTCCTTGGCGTCGTGCAGGATCATGTCCTTGCGCCGCTCCGCATCGAGCACGACGAAGGCCTTTTCGAGCTTGGCCGCATAATCGTCGTAGCGGCGCACGGAAATGGCGCCGGGGGCCATGAAGCGGTGGCCATGGGTGACGTTGCCGCTCTTAAGGCCGTCGACGGAAAAACGGACCACCGCAGTCTCCTCCGTCTCCGGGCCGAAGGTGCAGAGGATCGAATGCAGCGGCCTCACCCAGCGCAGCCACGGCGGACGAATCACCACTGTTTCTGCACCGACTACAACCTTCTTACCCCCTACGACTACGGATTCCGGGCTGGGCGGGCTGCCCCAGCGCATCGATTTCGGCCACGGGAAATTGCCGATCACCTCGGGCATGAACGCGGCGATGACCTTCTCCGCCGCTCGGCCGGGCTTCTTGATCACCGCCAGATAGAAGTCGCCGCGCCTGTCGTCGGTGACGATTTTCGCCTGGTCGATGGATTGGAGGCCCGCCGCCTTGACGAAGCCCTCGGTCGCCTTGTCCGGCGCGCCGACGCGGGGCCCCTTGCGCTCCTCGCGCGTGTCCGGCTGGCGGGCGGGAAGGCCGGTGACGGAAAGCGCCAGCCGGCGCGGCGTGGCGAAGGCGCGGGCGCCCTCGTAGGTCAGTCCCGCATCGACGAGCGCGCCGGTGACCAGCCGCTTCAGATCCTCGCCCGCGCGTTCTTGCATGCGGGCCGGAATCTCTTCCGAAAAAAGTTCAAGCAGGAGGTCGGGCATCGGCAGCCATGGGGATGAACGCGGATGGCCTATCGCGGCGGGGGACCAATGTCCAGTGCGCGGTTGACGGGGACCAGGCGCGGCGCCGTCCGGTTGTCACAATTTGGCAACGCTGCCGCCGAATAACGTCCCGTAAACCATTCGTAAAGCCGGCAACGGCTAGATCGATCTTGACGGCGCGCGATCGGATTGGTCTGTTGTGCAAGCCGGGGGTGCGGGGGCTGAACCATGAAACAATTACTTCTTGCCGCCGTGGTGGCGAGCGCCACAAGCAGCACCGCGCTGGCGGCCGACGCTTCCATGTACGAAGACATCGCCCAGGCCGCCCATGACTGGAGCGGCAGCTATTTCGGGCTCCAGATCGGCGGCGGCTTCGGCGACAGCCGCCACACCGACACGGCCGGCGCGACCACCGGCGACTTCGACATCGACGGCGCCATCGGCGGCTATACCACCGGCTATAACTGGCAGTCGGGCAATCTCGTGTTCGGGCTCGAAGGCGATACCTCGCTCAGCGATCTCGAAGGATCGACCACGGTCGCGTGCCCCGGCGTCTGCTACAGCGAGGTGAACTGGCTGTCCACCTATCGGGTGCGGCTCGGCTGGGCGATGGACCGGTTCCTGCCCTACGTGACCGGCGGCGTCGCCCTCGGCGGCGTAAAGGCGGGACAGGTCACCGGCGGGTTCCGGACCTCGAAGACGCGCGCTGGATGGGCGGCGGGAGGCGGCCTCGAGGTCGCGCTTTCCGACCTGTGGTCGGCCAAGGTCGAGTATCTTCACGCCGATCTCGGCGATGCGACCTATACGGTCGCGATCCCGGTCGAAGCGGACTTTTCCGACATCGACATCGTCCGCGTCGGCGTCAACCGCAAGTTCGACATTTTCGGCTATCTCGGGCTGCGCTGAGCCCGGTCACGCCGCCGCGCCGCCCGCCTCGGTGCGGACCCACGCCTCGCCGCAGGCTTTGGCAAGCTCGCGCACGCGCAAGATATAGCTTTGGCGCTCGGTCACCGAGATGACCCCGCGCGCGTCGAGCAGATTGAAGACGTGGCTCGCCTTGATGCACTGGTCGTAGGCCGGCAGCGCCATTTCATGCTGCGCGTCGGTGTCGCCCGCCTTCAGCAGCGCCCTGCACTCCTTCTCCGCGTCCTGGAAGTGGGCAACCAGGATCTCGGTGTCGGCATGCTCGAAATTGTAGCGGGAATATTCCTGTTCGGCCTGCAGGAAGATGTCGCCGTAAGTGACCTTTTCGGCGCCCTTACCGCCGTTGAAATTGAGGTCGAAGACGCGGTCGACGCCCTGGACATACATGGCAAGCCGCTCCAGGCCGTAGGTCAGCTCGCCGGAAACGGGCGCGCAGTCGCGCCCGCAGACCTGCTGGAAATAGGTGAACTGGGTAACCTCCATGCCGTCGCACCACACCTCCCAGCCGAGCCCCCAGGCGCCCAGAGTCGGGCTTTCCCAATCGTCTTCGACGAAGCGGATGTCATGGTTCTTGGGATCGATGCCGATGGCTTTAAGGCTGTCCAGATAGAGCTCCTGGAAGTCCGGCGGCGACGGCTTGAGGATGACCTGGAATTGGTAATAGTGCTGCAGCCGGTTGGGGTTCTCGCCGTAGCGGCCGTCCTTGGGCCGGCGCGAGGGCTGCACATGGGCCGCGTTCCAGGGCCGCGGGCCCAGCGCGCGCAGGGTCGTCGCCGGGTGGAAGGTGCCGGCCCCGACTTCCATGTCATAGGGCTGTAGCAGTACGCAGCCATAGTCGGCCCAGTATCGCTGCAAGTCCAGGATCAGCCCCTGGAACGAGCGCTGAGGCGCAAGATGGGACGATGTCGGCTGTCGGGGCATATGACCTTTGCTCGCCGCAACCGTCTTGCGGCGCGGCGAAAACTAGGCGAGCGCGAGGAACCGGTCAAGCCGGGTGCACCGGTCGCGCGCTTTTGAACTGCAAAGCCGTATCGCCGCGTTGAAAAAACCGCTAACATGGCCTACGTCATTGGGTGGACCTGGGGATTTGAACCATGAAGAGACTTTTCATTGCCGTCATTGCCGCCGGCGGCGCAATTTTCGGCCCCGGGCAGGCTTCGGCTGCCGGCATCATGGATTCCTTCCGGTTCGAGTTCTACGCCGCCGCGCCGGATCTCCATATCGGTACGGATAACTACGGGCACCCGTCGGATTTCCGCCACCATGGCGACTATTACCTCACGCCGGGCTACGGCGATCCGCAGCTCCACACGTCCTGCCGCGAGACCCGCCTGCAGGGTGAGGACGGCCGCACCATCCGGCGCATCGACTGCTTGGAGCGCGGTGGCACGGCCGGTGTTCCGCTGCGCTAGCGGCCCTTGCGCCGGCCGGCGACCCGCAGCCTCAGGTCCGACAATGGCGAGAGCCGCGCGATAAGCGGCCAAGAACGACATCTCCGGGGGCACAAGCGGAGGTTATCTCCGTTGAGGTGGCATGACGTGTCGCAACGTGTCATGCTGAATCAAAGCTTAAGGAGACAGAGATGAAAACGAACCCCCTACGCCTCCTTCTTGCCGCGCTGTTATCGGTCATGCTCGTGGTGAGCAGCATGGCCGTCCCCGCCAGCGCGCGCAGCGACAGGTGGCAGCCTCGCGGCTGGTCCGGTGGCTCCTCGCATTACGGCATCCCCGATTTCAGGAGCGTCAATCGGTTCAGGAATGTCAATAAACCGTCGCGGTCGTACAGCTATCGTGGGTCGCGCCACTATCAGGCTCCGCGCCGCTATTACGCGCCGCGCCGCCAATACGCGCCGCGTTACTATACGTACCGCAAGCGGCAGCACCACGACGACAGCTTCATCATCGGCCTCGGTCTCGGCTTTCTCGGTGCCGCCATCCTGTCGGCGCCCTATTACGGGGATTCACGTGCCTACCGGGCGACTTCGGGCTTTTGCCACGTGCACCGCTACAAGGTCCGCGGAATGACCTTTCATCGCGACGTGCGCTGCTTCAAGCACCGCAATTGGAACGATCCGAGCATCGATTACGTGCAATAGACCGGACGTATCAGGAACAGGGGCCGGGGCGGTAGCGCCCCGGCCCTTTCAATTTGCGAACAGGGAATTGCCTGGCAGGCTGTTGAAAAGGTGCGAAGGAAGCCGATGTGAGCGTTCCCTCGCCCCTGTGGGGAGAGATGTTTGCGGTGGCTTAATCGCCGTTTTTCAACAGCCTGCTCGAGCATGTTCCGCAAAAGTGGGAACCGGTCTTGCGAAAAGAACATGCTCAATCGAAGGGATAAGAGCGAAATCCGATTCAGTTCGAACGGAATTCGCTCTAGAGACCGTAGCGGCCCCACAGGGCGCGCGCCTCAAGGGTGCTGAGAAGCTCGTCGGCCCAGCCAGCGGATACCGCCAGCGGCGTAGCGTCGGGCGCGGCAAGCTCGGTTGCCCCAAGCCGGCGGCGCAGCCAGCCGCGCTCCGTGGAGATAAGCTTCAACTTCACCTCTTCCCCGAATTTCTCCCGCATCACCGCGCGCATGTCGCCGAGCGCATCGACGAGGCCGAGGTCGACCGCGGTCTGCCCCGACCAGAATTCGCCGTTGAAGAGCATCTCTTCATTGCCCTTCAGCTTCGCCCCGCGGCGCGCGCGGACCATCTCCTTGAAGACCTCGTGAACGTCGGTCTGGATGGCCTTCAGCCGCTTGATGTCGTCCGGCTTTTCCGGTTGAAACGGGTCGAGGGCGAGCTTGTTCTTTCCCGCCGTGTAGACGCGCCGGTCGACGCCGAGCCTCTCGATCGCCTTGTCGAAGCCGAAGCCGGCGGAAAGAACCCCGATCGAGCCGACGATGGAGCTGGGGTCGGCATAGATCTCGTCGCCGGCAAGCGCCAGCATGTAACCGCCCGACGCCGCTACGTCCTCGCAGAAGACATAGACCGGCAGCTCCTTTTCCTCGGCCAGCGCACGAATGCGCTGGTAGATCAGCCGGGACTGCACCGGCGTGCCGCCCGGCGAGTTGACGGCGATGGCCACCGCCTTGGCATGCTTGAGCGAAAAGGCCCTCTGCAACGGCCCGGCCGCACGCGCCAGCGTCAGCCCGGGGCGCAGCGGCGTCGACATGCCGATGACCCCGGTCATTCGCATCACGGCGACCACGGGGGCACGCCTGAACCAGCGCCGCGGCGCGAGCCGGGGCGATTGCTTCTTGGCGGACGCAGCCTCTGGTCGGTTTTCCGCTACCGTCATGGCCGATACTTAGGCGCGGCGGCCGGGGCTGACAACTCCCCATCCCCACCCGATTCTTCGCCGAGCGGCAGGCCGGCGCCGCGGCGCAGCACCGCCTCGGCCTTGTCGGTGAAGCCGCCATTGTCTTCATGCAGCACCAGGCCGGGAAGCAGCCGAGGCGCCGCCCGAGAGCCCCTGATGCCCTGGACGATGATGCGGCTCGCGGCCACGCCGGCGCGCGGATGCAGCGGAAAGACGGTGATCGCTCCGAGGCGGCGCGCGAACAGGGCAAAGACCTCGCCGATGCTTGCCGCCGGCAGGATCAGGCTGACCGTGCCGCCCGGCTTCACCGCCGAGACCAGGATGCGGGCCCAGGCGTCCATCTCGTCCGGACCGTGGAGCTGGGCGCGGGCGCGGGCCCGATTGCCGGGCGCGCGCACGCGCGCCGCGTCATGGAACGGCGGGTTGGCATAGGCGTGATCGAAGCTTGCCGGCGAGAGGCCCGCCTGCCGCAGGGCCTTGCCGGGCGCAGCCACGTCGGCGCGGATCACGCGGATGCGGTCGGCGAAGCCGTTGCGGCGGGCGTTTTCGACCGCGAGCGCCGCGGCCGTCTCGTCGATCTCGATGCCGGTGACCGTGACGCCCGGCACCCGGGCCGCCAGGCAGAGCGCGGCGGCGGCAAAGCCGATGCCGGCCTCGAAGACCCGGTCGGCCGGCTTGGCCGGCACCGCGGCGGCGAGCATCACCGCGTCGATGCCGGCGCGATAGCCGGCCTTCGGCTGCAGCAGCTTGAGCCGCCCGCCGAGGAACCTGTCGTCGGTCACATCCGCGGCACCGCCCGAAAGGCCGGCTTCACTCATCGAGTTCGACCCCGGAAGTCTGCAACAGGCGGCGCGCCCGCGACCACGCCTCGTCGGCCACCAGGACGCGGCGCGGCAAGATGCCGATCGAGCCTTCCATGACGCTCATGTTGCGGTCGAGAACCATCGGCTCGATGCCCGCCTCGCGCAGCAGGTCTTCCACGAAGGACAGGAGAACCGGGTCGTTTGTCCTGATCAGCTCGCGCATTCCGATGGGCTCCCGTGCGGCAGAATGAACCTCCATGCTAGTCAAACTCTCGCCCCTGCGCCAACGTCGCCCCTTGACCGGCCTTCGCCCGGGCACCTAAATGTTGCCGCGACAGTGCCGGTTCCGGGAGGATTTTGTGGGAGTCGTCATATCCCTTGGCAAGAAGGGCCAGCCCAGCGCCAGCCTCGAGCCGCTCGTACAGCTTGTGAGCGCGGACATGTCGCGGGTCAACGCGCTCATCCTCAAGCGCACCGGTTCCGACGTAAAACTCATTCCCGAGCTTGCCGGCCATCTAATCTCCTCCGGCGGCAAGCGCATCCGGCCGATGCTGACCATCGCCACCGCGCAGATGTTCGGTTATCGGGGCGAGGCCCATGTGACGCTCGCCGCCAGCGTCGAATTCATGCACACGGCAACGCTGTTGCACGACGACGTGGTCGATGAAAGCAGCATGCGCCGCGGCAAGGCCGCCGCCCGCCTCGTCTGGGGCAACGAGGCAAGCGTGCTGGTCGGCGACTTCCTGCTCGGCCAGGCCTTCAAGATGATGGTCGAGGTCGGCTCGCTTGCCGCGCTCGCCGTTCTGTCGAACGCGGCCGCGGTCATCGCCGAGGGCGAGGTGTGGCAGCTCGCGGCGGCCAAGAACGTGTCCACGACCGAGGACGAGTATCTGTCGGTGATCCGCGCCAAGACGGCGGCGCTGTTTGCGGCGGCGACCGAGATCGGCGCCATCGTCGCCGGTCGCGGGCCGGACGAGGAGGCCGCGCTGCGCTCCTTCGGCAGCAATCTCGGCATCGCCTTCCAGCTCATCGATGACGCGCTCGACTATTCGGGCGAGGAAGGCAAACTCGGCAAGGCGCTCGGCGACGATTTTCGCGAGGGCAAGATCACCCTGCCGGTGGTGCTCAGCTACCGGCGCGGCAACGAAACCGAGCGCGCCTTCTGGCGCCGCACCCTGCAGGAGGGCGCGCTCAAGAACGGCGATCTGGAACAGGCCATCGCCATCATGCGCCGCCACGGAGCGATCAAGGATACCGTCGAGCGGGCGGGTCACTACGGCGCCATGGCGCGCGACGCGCTGGCGATCTTCCCGGAAAGCGCGCACAAGGCGGCGCTGCTCGAATCGGTCGATTTCTGCATCAGCCGCGTGAGCTAGAGCGGTTCCGCAAGAGTGGGAACCGGTTTTGCGAAAAGAACACGCTCAATCAAAGGGATAAGAGCGCAAAGGGATAAGAGCGAAATCCGATTCGGTTCGAACGGTATTCGTTCTAGGGGCGGGACCGTCACGCGGCGCGGGTCGCCGCGACCCACCAATCGGAATGGCGCGCTTTCATCTCGCCGGCCGCGCGCGAGGCGTCGGCGGCGGTGGCGAAGATGCCGAAGACGGTCGGCCCCGAGCCCGACATGCGCGCCATCAGGCAACCGGGCCGGGCGGCGAGCTCCCGCACAATCGCCGCGATTTCCGGCACGCGGGCGCAGGCCGTGGCCTGCAGATCGTTGCGCAGCGACCCCAGAAAGGCGGCAAGATCGGCAACGTCCTTGAACCTGCGCGGAACCTCCCCGATGCCGCCGCCCTCGCGGTCCGGCAGGGCGGCGAATATGTCCGCCGTTGAAAGTCTCCCGCCGGGGTTGACGAGGACGAGGTCGAATCGCGGCAGGCCGGCAAGCGGAGCGATATCCTCGCCGACGCCGCCGGCCCGCAAGGAGCGAGAATAAAGGCACATCGGAACGTCCGCGCCGAGACGGGCGCCAATTCGGGCAAGCCCGGCAATGCCCAGATCGCAGCCCCACATTCGGTCCAACAAGCGCAGGGCGGCGGCGGCGTCCGCCGAGCCGCCGCCGATGCCGGCCTCGACGGCAAGGTTTTTCGTCAGCGCCAGGTGAGCGCCGCCGCTGGTCCGTTTCTCGGCCTGAAGCATGCGCGCCGCACGCAGAACGAGATTGGCCTCGCCCGCCGGCGCCGCCGAAGCGAACGGCCCGTCCAATTCCAGCATCAGGGCCGGCGCCGGGCGCGCCGCCAGCCCGTCCGCGATCTCGGCAAAGACCACGACCGTGTCGATGCGGTGATAGCCGTCGCTGCGGCGGGCGAGGACGTGCAATGCGAGGTTCAGCTTCGCCCGCGCGCGTTCTGTCAGAGGCTCGTCCACGTCGTCGGCAGATTTGCCCAACGGCAATCGCTCATTCCGCTTCCGGGATGGTAAGGACCTGGCCGGGAAAGATGGCGTTCCGGTGGCGGATCACGCCGCGGTTGGCGTCGAAAATGCGCCCATATTTCGCGCCGCCCCCATAATAGTTCTTGGCGATCGACCACAGCGTCTCGCCCCGCACGACGGTGTGTTGCCGCACCATCGGTTCGGATTCGGCGGCAGCGGGCGGCGGAGCGACCTGCGCTTCGGGCTGTGGCTCGAGCGGCGGCGTTGCCTGCTGATCCGGACTCATCTGCGCCATGTCTTCCGCCGGCTCGGGCTCGGGCTCTGCCGCCTGCGGCTTCGTCGCCGGCGTCGCGGCGGCATCGTTCAAGCGATCGCCGCCCGCCTCCGCCACCACGAGGTCATTTTCCTGCGGCGGCAGGCCCTTCTTCAATTTCTCCTCGATCTTGATCAGATCGTCCGGCTCCGGCTTCATGTCGCGCGCATGGCTCCATTGAAACCGCGCCTCGAGCAGGCGGCCGGTGCGCCAATAGGCGTCGCCGAGATGGTCGTTGATCACCGGGTCTTCCGGCTTCAGCTCGATGGCCCGCTCCAGCTCCCGCACCGCCTCCTGGAACTCGCCGAGGCGATAATGGGCCCAGCCGAGGCTGTCGACGATATAGCCGTCCTCCGACCTGAGCTCGACCGCCTTGCGGATCATTTGCATGGCCTGCCGCAGGTTGCGGCCCTGGTCCACCCACGAATAGCCGAGATAGTTCAAGACGAAGGGCTGCTCCGGCGTCAGCTCGAGCGCGTGCTTGAAATCGATCTCGGCCTTGGGCCACCTCTTGGTGCGCTCGTAGGAGATGCCGCGATAGTAGAGCAGCGACCAGTCCTTTTCGCCGATCGGGTGCAGCAGATCGATCGCTTTGGTGTACATCTCGGCGGCCTCGGCGAACTGCTCGTGGCCGCGCAGAATGTCGCCCAGCGCGCGGATCGCGCTGACGTCGTCGGGCTCGGTCTTGATCAGATCGTCAAGAACCGCCTTCGCCTCCTCCACCTGCCCCAGCGCGTCGAGATTGTGCGCGCGCTGGATCTGGGCGGAGCGGTGAAGCGGCGAGGATGTCGGCACACGGGCATAGGTTTCCGCCGCCATTTCATAGCTTTTCTGCCGCTCGTAGACGTCGGCGAGCGTCAGCAGGGCCATCACCGCGTCCGGGTTCAGATGCAGCGCCAATTGCAGATAGGCGGCGGCATGATCCTCGCCGCCCTCGCGGGCGAGCAGCGCGCCGATTTCATAAAGCGACTCGGCACCGCCCGCCGCGGTATCGCCGGCGATGGGACTTGGCATGCGGCCCGACTCGATCTCCGAGCGAAGGGCGGTGACGTTCGGGTGGTCCTTGGATAGCTTATCGTAGGCGGCAAGCACCTTGAGCGCCTCGTCCAACTTGCCGGTGCGGGCGAGGAAGCGGGCGTAGGACTCAGTAATGCGCAGTACCGAGCCATCGAGACGGTAGACCTCGGCATAGAAGGCGCCGGCCGCTATCTCGTCGCCGGATATTTCGGACATCAGCGCCGCGTTGAAGGCGCGATAGATGTTCAGCCACTCGCCGCCTTCGAGCCCCTTCAAGGTCCTCAGCGCCGCCTTGAGATCGCCGCCTCCCTGATGGGCCCAGCTGGTCATCAAGGTGGTCGTCAGCTCGGCGATCGGGCCTTTGCCTCCATCATCTTCAAAATGCCGGCGCGCGGTCGCATATTGGCGCGCGCGAAGGGCGGCGACGCCGAGCGTCAGGTGGGCAAGGTGATGCTCCGTGTCGACCTTGATCAGCCGCGCGGCGAGTTCCGCCGCGGTCTTCATATTGGCGGTAGTCAGCTCCAGCACGAAGGCGCGCTCAAGGATCGATACATTCTCGGGGTCCCGGCGCATGGCCTCGCGGAAAAACTCGGCCGCGGCCTCATTATCGTGCCTCTTGTGCGCGAAGTTTCCGGCGAGATAGTCGCCATACAGATTAAAATGGTCGTCCCGTTCCGCCGCAACCGGCGAGAACGGCGTCGCCAGCGCCAGGCAGGCGGCAACGACAAAGCCCGCCGCTCCGCCGGCGCGGATGCGAGGCGCGCGAAAGGAACCTTCGTACAAGAACCGATCCTTCCTTGAGCAGTGTTGAGACTCAGAATGGCGGTTTTGTGCTTCGCCTGCAAGGATCGAGTGCGCCGGCAATGACCGATCTGTGAATTCAGGCGATTACATGTTCGGGTAATTGGGTCCGCCGCCGCCCTCGGGAGCCGTCCAGACGATGTTCTGGTTCGGATCCTTGATGTCGCAGGTCTTGCAGTGAACGCAGTTCTGGGCATTGATCTGGAACCGCGGTTCGCCGACTTCCTCGATCCATTCATAGACGCCGGCGGGGCAATAGCGCTCCGAGGGGCCGGCGAAGACATCGTGCTCGCTTTGTCGCTGCAGCGTCAGGTCGGCAACCTTGAGATGGACCGGCTGGTCCTCCTCGTGGTTGGTGTTCGACAGATAGACCGAGGACAGGCGGTCGAAGGTCAGCTTCCCGTCGGGGCGCGGATAGTCGATCGGCTTGAACTCCTTGGCCGGTTTCAGACAGGCATGGTCCGGCTTGCCGTGCTTCAGCGTGCCGAACGGGCTGATGCCCAGAACGTTGCACCACATGTCGAAACCGCCAAGGGCGATGCCGGCGAGCGTGCCGTATCTGGACCACAGCGGCTTGGCGTTGCGCACCTTTTTCAGGTCCCGGCCGATGGCGCTCGTCCGCCAGACGGAATCGTAGCCTGAAAGCTCGTCATGGGCGCGGCCGGCCTGCAGCGCCGCGAAGGTGTCCTCGGCGGCGAATATTCCCGACAGCATGGCGTTGTGACTGCCCTTGATGCGCGGCACGTTCATGAAGCCGGCCGAACAGCCGATCAGCGCGCCGCCGGGAAAGCACAGCTTGGGCACCGACTGCCAGCCGCCCTCGGAGATGGCCCGCGCCCCGTAGGCGATGCGCTTGCCGCCTTCGAAGGTGTCGCGGACCGCCGGATGGGTCTTGAAGCGCTGAAACTCATCGAATGGGGAGATGTAGGGGTTCGCGTAGCTCAAGTGCAGCACGAAGCCGACCGAGACCAGATTGTCGTCGAAATGATAGACAAACGAGCCGCCGCCGGTGCGGTTGTCGAGCGGCCAGCCGAAACTGTGCTGCACGAGGCCCGGCTTGTGTCTGGCCGGGTCGATTTCCCACAGCTCCTTCAGCCCGATGCCGTATTTCTGCGGCTCGCGGCCCCGGTCGAGGCCGAATTGGGCGATCAGCTCGCTGGCGAGCGAGCCGCGCGCGCCCTCGCCGATGAGCAGATACTTGCTGTGCAACTCCATGCCGCGCATGAAACCGTCCTTGGGCTTGCCGTCGCGGTCTAGCCCCATGTCGCCGGTGGCGACCCCCACCGCCGCGCCCGCGGTGTTGCGGAGGATCTCGGTGGCGGCGAAACCGGGATAGATCTCGACCCCCATCTCTTCCGCCTTGGCGGCGAGCCAGCGCGTCAGGTTGCCGAGGCTGATCACATAGCAGCCGTGATTGTTGAGGAACGGCGGCATGGTGAAATTGGGCAGCCGCAGGCTGCCGGATTGGGTGAGATAGTAGAAGCGGTCCTGGCTGACCGGGGTGGTGAGCGGCGCACCTTGCTCCTTCCAGTCGGGCATCAGCCGGTTGAGCCCGATCGGATCGATGACCGCGCCCGACAGGATATGGGCGCCGACCTCCGAGCCTTTCTCCAGCACGGTGACGGAAACGTCGCTACCGGCTTCCGCGGCAAGCTGCTTGAGCCGGATGGCGGCCGACAGGCCCGCCGGGCCGGCGCCGACGATGACGACGTCGAACTCCATCGATTCGCGCTCGGGCAGGTGTTCGGCATGCATGCTCTCGTCGGCCATGATCGATCCTCGCCTCGGTCGACTGCCGCGAAATGGGGCACCAGACCCACGTGTTTTAGAAGACTTCCGGCCAGCGCGCCAAGTGTCTAGAGCGGTTCATGGTTAGAGGGAACCATTTGACCGGGATGATTTTGCGCCGTGGCCAGGCGCGGCTCGCCGGGCGATGCGGTGCATCGGCCAACAGCCGCAACACCGCCACGGCGCAAAAGAACCCGGCCTTCGGTGGGCCAAATCGGCCCACCGGGTTCCTTGCCGCGCTCGCCCGATATCCCGTATCGCGCGTCGCGGCCCACGCCTGCCCGGATGAACCGATTTGGCCCATCGAATCGATCCCCTATAACCATGAACCGCTCTAG
>JAUYJB010000078.1 GCA_030688605.1 Hyphomicrobiales bacterium | reverse complement strand
TCGCGCTTGACGCCGACGATGGTCTCCACGCCGCCTTCGATCAAGGGCGAAACCAACACGCCGTCGATCCGAGCGATCGGCGTGGCTTCCCTCGCGCGCGCCATCAGCGTATCGTAACCGGTCGCAACCTCGTCGGCGGAGCGCAGGCCGATGAGCACGCCGCCGATGTCCGACTTGTGCGGAATTGCCGGCGAGGCGATCTTGAGAACGACCGCTTTTCCGAGAGCTTTGGCGGCGTCCACCGCGTCCGCGCCGGAACGGGCTAGCCGCTCCTCGACGACGGGAATGCCCATCGATGCCACCACTCGTTTCGCCGCCTGCTCGCCGCCTCGACCCGCCTCCGGCGCCTCAACCCTGTCGGTCAGCGCCAGCGGTTGTTCCTGCGCGCCGGCGTTTAAAAAGCCGCGCCCGATCCGCCACAGCGCGGCGATCGCCGCGATCGCCCGGGCCGGATCTTCGTAAATGATAAAGCCCTGATCCTGAAACCGGTCGCGCCACTCCGGCAACATATTGGCAACGATGCCGATGACCCGGTCGGGAAATTTCTCGCGCACGGGCGACAGGTGGCGCGCCAACACTTCCATTCGTTTGGGCACCATCCCGTTATGGGAGAGGTAGGTGAACGCGGCGGGATAGTTCCCCTCCTCCAACAGCATGTCGAGGACCTGCGCTACCTGCTCCATGTCGCGCATGCCGGAGGTCGCCATGTCTACCGGGTTGCGCGTCGTGGCGTAGGGCACCAGCGCTTTCAGTTTGCGCTGCGTCTCCGCCGGCACCTCGGGCAAGGCGAGACCGCAGCGGGCGCTGGCATCGGCGACAATCACGCTGATCCCGCCCGAGCCGCTGGTAACGGCCAACTCGGCGCGCTCCGGAAAGTGGCCGGCGCGGCAGGCGGCAACCACATCGACGAGTTCCTGAAGCGACTGCGCGGCAAAGACGTTGTGCTGGCGGAAGACGGCTCTATACACGTCGGCAGCGCCGGCGAGGGACGCCGTATGAGAGGCGGCGGCCGAGGCGCCGATCGCCGATTCGCCGACCTTGAGCATGACCACCGGCTTTTTGCGTAGGCGCGCCGATTCAAAAGCATGCCTGAGACGGCCGCCGTCGACGATGCCCTCCAAATAAACGGCGATAACACGGGTCACTTCGTCGTTGGCGAGATGTTCGATGCAATCGGCAACATCGATATCGCACTGGTTGCCCGTCGACACCCACTTCGCCACCCCGATGCCACGCTCGCGCAGCAAAACCAGAATTTGTGTTCCGATCGCGCCGCTTTGGCTCACCACGCTGACATTGCCGCGCCGGGGCCAGCCTTCCGTTCCTTGGCTTTGCGTCAGACTGGTAAAGGTCGCGCTGAACGAGCCGTCGATGCTGACGCCGCCCATGGTATTGGGACCGAGCAGGCGCGTGCCGCCGGCGCGCGCGACGGCAACAAGACGATCCTGAACTATGCGCCCCTCCTCGCTCTGTTCGGCGAAGCCGGAGCTGAGCACGATGACCAGCGGTACGCGCTTCTCGGCGCAGCCCGCCACCGCCGCCGGCACGGACGCGGCCGGCACCGCAATGATGGCGCAGTCCAGTTCGTCCGGGATTTCCTGGACGGCAGGATAAGCCTTCCAGCCTTGAATTTCCGTGGCGCCCGGATTGACCGGATAAATGCGACCGGAATAGCCGAGCTCGCGGTTGTGCGCGATGGGCCGGCCGCCGATCTTCATGGCGTCGTTGGAGGCGCCGATGATGGCGACCGCCTTGGGATAAAAAAGTTTCTCTAAAATGTCGTTCACAAAAATGTCTCCGCCGCGAATTATCGCGGTTGTTAATTTCGGCCTTTCCAGGTTCGCTGTGAAGGCGTATTCACCACTGAGGCCCCGCGCGGCTGAGACGCAACCAAAGACGCCATCAATATTTTACCGCAGGGGCTCGGAGTTCGCAGAGTTCGGAGAATTTCTTAACCGAAAACTCTTTACTCCGCGTCCTCCGCGCCTCCGCGGTGTAGTATCCGAGTCCGAGCGCCCTCAAATTCATCGCCGCTTCCCCATGACGCCGCTGCCGGCGGTGCCGAGCGTCATGCCCACATCGGTGACGATCGTCTGGCCCGTCATCAGCACCGCCGACTCGACCAGCCAGAGGATCGTGGCGGCCACCTCCTCCGCTGTCGCCGCCTTCCTGAGAGGGGAACTCGCCTCCCAGTGCGCCTTGTGCTCCTCGTAAGCGTCGCCCAGGGCGTTTTTCAGCCATCGTCCCTGAATGAATCCGGGACAGACGGCGTTGACGCGAATCTCCGGAGCGAGGACGCGCGCGAGGGATTGCGTGAGGACGTTGAGACCGGCCTTGGAGACACCGTAGGCAATGGAGCTGCCCGTGCCGCGGAGCCCCGCCGTCGAAGAAACGTTCACGATCGCTCCTTCGCCGCGCGCCTTCATGTGCGGCGCCACCGCCCGCGCCATTTGAAACGGGCCCAGCGTGTTGACCGAGAAGATGCGTATGAAGTCCTCGGCCGACAGCCCCTCCAGATCGTAATGGCTGACATATTTGGTCGTCCCCGCTGAATTGACGAGTACATCGATGCGACCCCATTGCTTGAGCGCCGTCTCGGCCAGCCGCCGGCAGTCGGTATCGATCGAGACATCCGCCGGACACAGCGTAGCGTCCGCGCCGAGCGCTT
>JAUYJB010000077.1 GCA_030688605.1 Hyphomicrobiales bacterium | reverse complement strand
GGGTTACCGGGTTGCCCGATCAGGTCGGGCAACGACACCGTGGGTGTGTTCCGGGCACCCTCTTTTCCGGATTCCGGCCTGCGCCGGAAGGACGGTGCGTTACGAACACCGCGCGCCCTTCCCGTCATTCCCGAGACATCGGGAATCCATTGGCTTTTGCCAGGACGGGCTCGTTAACGGGTTCGCTCGGGGCTGCGCAAGAGGCTCGGCCAATGGGTTCCCGCCTGCGCGGGAACGACGATGTCTTGCAGGCGTCCGTCCCCCCTCACCCGCTCGCCTACGCTTCGCTACGGCGCGGCGGCCCCGGATCGGGTCCGGGGCAGGCTCTCTGCCCACCGAGGAGTGGTGAAAACCGCGAAATCCCGCCGAACTGACGTCTCGAACGTCTCCTTTTGCCGATTCACCTCTGCTTTACGTCCAGTGGCGAATACTGGCGCGGAACCATCAGGGTTTCCGGCGTCGAGCCGGAGCGTCATTCGGCCGGATCCGAGAGCAAGGGCGGCAATCGGCCAAAAGCCGCCATCCGCCGATGCGGAAGGGAGCGGGCGGCATTGGGCGAAGTTTTTCGGTTCAAGCGCCAGCCGAACTTCGGGCTCGGGCCCCGCCGCCGGCGGCTCGGCAGCCTGAGCGCGTCCTGGCGCCCGGTGGTAGCCGTGGTCTGCGGGACGCTGATCGGCTACTGGATGACCGAACCGATAACCGACCAAGTTCGGTCGATTGCCGGCGCGTCTTCGAACTTTCGTATTTGCGTCAGGGCGAAGCAGCAGAACTGCGTAATCGACGGCGACACGATCCGCCATGGCGGCCTGACCATCAGGCTCGAGGACATCGACACGCCCGAGACCCACAAGCCCAAATGCGCTTCCGAGGCAGCGCTCGGGCGGCGGGCCACGAGCCGGCTTCTGGAACTCTTGAACGACGGGCCTTTCGAGGTGGTCCATACCGGCGGCCGGGACAAGGACATTTACGGGCGCAAGCTGCGCGTCATCATGCGCGATGGACGGTCTGTCGGCCACACGCTGGTCGCCGAAGGGCTGGCGCGGTACTGGGACGGCGCCCGGCGAAGCTGGTGCGGCTGACCCCCCGCGCTGCCCCTCGCCCCCCTTGGGACCGCCCCCTCACCCAGCTCCGGGTAGGGCGCGGGAAAGAACCCGCGCCGACCCTTCGCATCCCTCTCCCGCCAAGGGAGAGGGAGAAATGTGCCGGACGCCGCCCCGCTCGTCGTCCCGGACGAGCGACGGCCGAGGATCGACGGCCCGATCGCGGGCTATGTCTGCTTGCCGCTGATGAGCATCAGACTCATCTTCTTGTCGCTGGTGGCGATGTGGCCGACGATCCATTGGCGGAGCTTGCCCTCCATGGCCTCCCGGTCGGCGCGGCTCGGCTCCCGCTCGAACTTGGTCATGAGTTCCGTGTATTCGTCCAGAAGCCGCTCGTGCTCCGCCTTGTGCTCCGGGTAGTGGGGATAGCCGTTGGACAGCATGACGTGTTCCTCGAGCGCGAAGTGAGCCTGCATGCGGGCGTGGATGGTGCCGAGCGTGCGCGCGATGCGGCGCGGGCCGACCTCGTCGAGCAGCTGCCGGTGCAATCGGTTGACGTCCTCGACCAGGCGCCGGTGCTCGAAGTCGATTTCCGCGATGCCGATCAGGAAATCATCCGACCAGACGATGCCCCGATCCTTCGCCGCAACCATCATGTCTCCGGTCCCTCGCCCGCCGCATCGCCTCGGTGGCATCGCTTGCGGCGGCCTTCCGCTCGACGTCGCTCAAGGAATGGTACCGCTTTCGGGCGGTCGTGTCGCCTGCCGGCCGTCGGCCGCGCAAGGCGCGGCGGCGCGCCAGGCTTTCCTCGGGCCAATAGTCGTCGCGGCGGTAATATTCCGGCACCGCCGGCACGTCCGGCGGCAGGATCACCCAGGGCTGCTTCGAGCTCGTAAAGATGTGGATGTCGGGCGGCAGGAGATCCGGGTTGTCGAGCGTGCCGACGCGCATGAAGCAGATCGCGTCGCCCGCCCCGGCATAGTGGCTCCACAGTGCCACCCGGCAGGTCGGACAGCGGACGATCTTCTGCCCCTTGCCGCTCGCCGACGGCGTGTTCACCGTGTCCGGCGCGCCCCGCAAAAGGACGACGCGATCGGCTTCGATCATCGCGTTGAGGGCGAAGGAGGCGCCCGTTTCGCGCTGGCACCAGCGGCAATGACAGCAGTGAACGAACATGGGCCTCGTCGTCATGCGATAGCGCACGGCGCCGCACGCGCAGCCGCCTTGCAGCGCCTCATCGCCTTTTTCGGCCATCGCGACCGTCCTTTCACTTCCGGCAGATGACTTGATGGGTGAACTCCTCGGCGCCGGCGACAGCTCGCTCGACGTTTGCATCCGGCGGGACCGGGTCCTCGCTCGTCGTCACCTTGAACGGCTTAAGAAAGTCGAGGAGGGTCGTGGCGTTGATGGCGAAGCCGATGTTGGCGCTAGTCGTTCCGTGCTCGTTCAGGAGCGCGAGGTCGTTCAGCTTCGCCACCGCGACCCCGACGACGTCACCGTTCAGGTCGAGGATCGGGCCGCCGGAATCGCCGGGTTGGAGAGTGGCGGAGACCATGAAGTTCGAGCGGTTGCCGCCCACTCCCGAGAGGCCGCTGACCGCGCCCGGGCTGACGTGAAGGGCATTGCCGAGGATCTCGGACAACGGAAAGCCGACCACGACGATCTCCTGGCCAAGCTTGAGCTCGCCGACCTTGAGGCGGGCGACGCTCCGGAACGTCCGGCCGTCCACGCGGAGCACCGCCAGGTCGCGCACTTCGTCGGCGGTGATGACCGCCGCCTGGCCGTAGCCCGATATCTCGAGCGACGTGCAGTCGTTGACCACGTGGGCGTTGGTCACGACGATCCCGTCGGCGGCGATCGCGAAGCCGGATCCGGCAGACACGCCGCTTGGGATCGGCTCACGCTTACCGTTCCGCCCGTCCTCTCCGCCCGACTCGACAGCCTTGGGGAACGCGACTGTCGAGACCAGATACACCGAGAGGAGCGAGCCGATCCTGTCGACCGCCGGGTCCCACGAGATCGAGAACCCGCGGCTCATGCTCCCGGCCTTGATGAACGCAGCGTAGAACTTGCGCTCGCCAAGACGGCCGCTGAGCACGAACAGGTCAGACTGGGTGTAGGCGTAGGTGACGGTGCGGTTGCTGCCGGTGCTCAGGCGCCTCAGGAGTTCGTCGAAGGTCGTCTCGACCTCGGGGACCGCGAGCGTTTCGAGTTCCACAGAGCCGTCACCGCTCAGCCATCGCGTCCCCCATCGAGACGGAGTGCTCCGGACAAGGAGGTTGACCGGCACGGGGACCTTGATCCCGGCTCGATCGTCCGTCTGTTCAGAGAATCCCAGGACCTTGAAGACGGCGGCGCCTGCGAGCAGGAGCTGCTGCTCCTCGGTTGGACTCAGCACACCGTCGGGGTCGAGGCGGTGCGATCCCTGGTAAGCGAGCAGAGCCCGATAGGTGAGCCTGCCGAACTCCGCGTCAATGAGCCCGGTGTAGTGCCCGAGGAGGACCAACGTGGCTTGCAGGAGGACGCGGCTCTTCTCGCTCTTGGTTGAGAACCAGTGCTCCGAGCTCAGGTAGTCGGCTCGCGCGGGTACGATGCCGACGATCGGTGCAGTCAGCGCCAGCAGGCAGACCAATGCGATGGTGCCTTTAGGAAGGTGCAGCATCGTGTTCGCCCTCTCCCAGCCAGTCAGAAGGCTTTCTCGGCCACTCGCGCCGGCCGACCACTTCTCCGGACAGTATCGCTATCTGGGGTTGCCGGATGCTGAATCGGCTCTGAGTAGTTTGTTCACCATGTAGTCGGGAGAGAGCCCTGCTCTCCCGCGCAGGGCCGCCCACTCGGCTGCGATTCCGGCGGCTCTGGGAGAGCACGGGGGGTCGACCTGACAGTGCCCAGGACACGGCGGTGCGGCCTCCCTTTGCGGACTCCTGATGCGGCGGTTTGCCCCCAAAACAGGCTTTTCTTAACTCAATCTGGAGTAGAAGCAGCCTTCCTCACGACGCGCGCAGGATGGGTCTCGTCCTGCTCGCGCCGTCCCGCGGGCTATTTCGCCACCAGATTGTATATCCAGGCGATGACGACGCCAGCGATGAAGCCGTCGACGAAGCCCCAAATTGCGCCCATGACCGCGCCGACGATCGACGGGCCGTAGCCGATATAAAGCGAGGCGAGAACGCCGACGATCGCGTCGCCCCAGCCGAACATCGCCGTGATTCCCACAAAAAAGACGTAGATGGCCCATAACACGCCGATTCCGACGCCGAGAGCCAGAGGCTTGCATTCGCTCATGGTCTTTACTCCGCTTGCTCTTCATGCAGCCCAGAGTTGCATATATAGCATGGCTGAAGCGCGCAGGACGGGTTTTGCTCCCGGTCCGCCCGCCCCCTTCCCTCAAGAAAGGCCGACACACCGTGACACGCATAGCCGAGCTTAAGCCCGCGGCCATGAGCGGCGAGCAGCGGCGCATATTCGAGGAGATCAGATCGGGCCCCCGCGGCGGCGTCCGCGGGCCGCTCGCGGTCTGGCTGCACCGGCCGGGGCTTGCCGATCCGGCGCAGAGGCTCGGGCGCTACGCGCGCTATGACAGCGCGCTGCCGCCGCGACTTTCCGAGCTTGCCATTCTCATCACCGCGCGGATCTGGGGAGCGGAGTATGAATGGCAGGCGCACAAGGACATCGCGCTGAAGGCAGGCCTTGCGCCCGAGATCGTCGAGGCCGTCCGCGCCAGGAAGAAGCCGGCCTTCGAGAAGGACGACGAGGCCGTCGTTCATGATTTCGTCCTGTCGCTCAATCTCGAGCGCCGCGTAACCGACGATCTCTATGCACGCGCGGTCGCCATATTGGGGGAGGACCGCATCGTCGACCTGGTCGGCGTCCTCGGCTACTACACGCTGATCTCGATGACCATCAACGCCTTCGAGATCGCGGCGCCGGAAGGCCGCAGGCCCGAGCTCGATTGACCGGCGCAGGGCAGGCCGGGCGCGGGGGAACGGAATCGGTTAGACTTGGGCCGGTCTCTTCGGACACGCGCCGAGACCCCGAAGGGAGAAGCACGCATGCGCGCGATAATCCTGTTGGCGATCCTGACCGTCCTTTGGGCCGGACCCGCGGCGGCAAACTTTTCGGCCTGCGTTGCCGGCCTCAAACAGGCGGCCGTCGGGGCCGGCGTCAGCCGAACCGTCGCTTCCCGGGCGCTGGACGGCGCCGAGCCGGACGAGAAGGTCCTGCGCCTTTCCAAGGTGCAGCCGGAATTCAAGATACCGATCTGGGACTATCTCGCCTTCCTGGTGGACGAGGAGCGCATCAGCGTCGGCCGCGCCATGATGCAGCAACATGACGCAATCCTGCGGGCGGCGGAACGGCGCTTCGGCGTCAACCGCTACGTGATCGCGGCGGTGTGGGGGGTGGAGACCGACTATGGGCGGGAGGCGGGCGACAACTTCCTGCCCCATGCGCTCGCCAATCTGGTGTGCGAGGGCGGGCGGCGGACGGACTTCTGGCGCGGCGAGCTGATCGCGGCGCTCAAGCTCGTCGACCGCGGCGATCTCAACCTCGAAAAGCTTTACGGCTCGTGGGCCGGCGCCTTCGGCCAGACCCAGTTCATCCCCTCCAGCTATCAGCGCCTGGCGGTGGATTTCGACGGCGACGGGCGGCGCGACCTCGTCGATTCGGTCGCCGACGCGCTCGGCTCGACGGCAAACTATCTGAGCCGCTCAGGCTGGCGGCCCGGCGAATCCTGGATGATCGAGGTCAAGGTGCCGGCGGGCTACAGCGGCCCGACCGGGCGCAAGAACCGGGCGGCGCTTTCGACCTGGAGCCGGCGCGGCGTGGTGCGCGCCGACGGGGAAAGACTTTCCGGCGGCGCGCAGGCGGGTCTGCTTCTTCCCGCCGGGCCGCGCGGGCCGGGCTTTCTCGTGTTCCGCAACTTCAACGCGATCTACTCCTATAACGCGGCGGAATCCTACGCGCTCGCCATCTCCCACCTCGCCGACCGGCTTGCCGGCTATCCGGCGCTGAGGACCCCCTGGCCGACCGACGATCCGGGCCTGTCGCGCGCCGAGCGGCTCGATCTGCAGAAGCTGCTGCTCGCCGCCGGCTACGATATCGGCGAGGCCGACGGCAAGATCGGCCCGGTCACCCGGGAGGCCATCGCCAAGGCGGAGAAGCGCTTCGGCATGGAGCCGACCGGCCGGCCGGGGCGAAAGATCTACCGCGCGCTCGGCGGCGGCTGAGCCGCTACTTGCCTGGCCAGGCGACGATCTTCTGGCGCTGCTCGCCGAGGCCGGCGATGCCGAGATGCACCGTATCGCCTACCTTCAGAAATTTGCCCGAGCCGAGGCCGACGCCGGGCGGGGTGCCGGTGATGATCACGTCGCCGGGCATCAGCGTCAGAAAATTGCTGAGATCGGAGACGATGTCGGCGACGCCGAAGATCATGGTGCGCGTGTTGCCGGTCTGTCGACGCTCGCCGTTGACCTCGAGGAACATGTCGAGTGCCTGCGGGTCGGGGATCTCGTCGCTCGTCACCATCCACGGCCCCGTCGGCGCGAACGTGTCGCAGCCCTTGCCCTTGTCCCACTGGCCGCCATTGCGTTCGATCTGGAATGCGCGCTCGGAGACATCATTGACGATGCAATAGCCGGCGACGTGGTCGAGCGCCTTGTCCTTTGAAACGTAGCTCGCCCGGGTGCCGATGACGATGCCGAGCTCCACCTCATGGTCGAGCTTGGTCGAATCCTTCGGCCGGATCGTGTCGTCGTTGGGGCCGCAGATGGCCGAAACCGCCTTCATGAACAGCACCGGCTCCTTGGGGAGCGGCAGCCCGGCCTCCTTGGCGTGATCGGCATAGTTGAGGCCGATCGCCGGCATCTTGGAAATCTTGCCGACGCAGGGGCCGAGGCGCGTCTTCCCGGAAACGAGCGGCAGGCCCGCCGGATCGATCTGCGACAGCCGCTTCAGCGACGCCGGCGCCAGCGCCGCGCCGTCGATATCGGAGACCTCGCCCGAGAGGTCGCGGATATTGCCGTCGCCGTCAACAAGCCCCGGCTTTTCCTCCTCAGGCGCGCCAAATCTTACGAGCTTCATCGTCTCATCATCCTTTTTTGCTGTGGTCGGGTCAGACCGATTTCAGGGCGTCGAGAATGCGCACCCAGCTGCGCATGCCATGGTGGAAGCTCGACAGATTGTACTTCTCGTTCGGGCTGTGGATACGGTCGTCGTCGAGGCCGAAGCCGACGAGCAGGCTATCCATCTTGAGCCGGCGCTTGAAGCTGCCGACGATGGGGATCGATCCGCCGCAGCCGATCAGAGCCGCCTCCTTGCCGAACTCTTCGGCGAGCCCCTTGCGGGCGGCCTCGAAATAGGGGCCGTCAAGCGAAAAGGAAATCGCCGCATCGCCGCCGTGACGGATGAACTCGGCGGTGCAGCCGACGGGAAGCCGTGCGCGGACGAACTCCCGGAAGCTTTTCGAGATCCGTTCCGGGTCCTGGCCGCCGACCAGGCGGAAGGAGAATTTGGCGGACGCCTTGGCCGGGATGACCGTCTTCGACCCTTCTCCGGTATAGCCGCCGATGATGCCGTTGACGTCGCAGGTCGGCCGCGACCAGAGCTTTTCGAGCACGCCGCGGTCCGCCTCGCCGGCCGGCGCTCCGAGGCCGATGTCGGCGAGGAACTTCGTTTCATCGAAATCGAGCCCCTCCCACTGCGCCCGCACCTCGTCGGGAAGCTCGCCGACCCCATCATAGAAGTCCGGCAGAACGACCCGGCCACCCTCGCCATGCAAACCGGCGATGATCAGCGCCAGCACGTGGATCGGGTTCAGCGCCGGGCCGCCGAACATGCCGGAATGCAGATCGCGGCTCGCCGCGGTGACGATGACCTCTTCGAGCAGCAGCCCGCGCAGCATCGAGGTGATCGCCGGCGTCTCGGCGTTCCACATGGCGGTATCGCAGACCAGCGCCACGTCGGCCTTGAGCTCGTCTTCATTGGCGGCGATGAACGGCTCGAGGCTCTTCGAGCCGCACTCCTCCTCGCCCTCGAGCAGCACCGTGACGGGAACAGGAATGTCGCTTTCGTCATCCTTGAAGGCGCGACAGGCCTCAAGGAACGTCATCAGCTGGCCCTTGTCGTCGGAGGCACCGCGGGCGACGATGATCTCGCTTCCGTCGGCGGACCTGGCGCGGCGCGGCTCGAAGGGCGGCGTCTCCCAAAGCGCCAGGGGATCGGGCGGCTGAACGTCGTAATGGCCGTAGAACAGCACATGCGGCCCCGGCTTGCCGCGGCCGGCATGGCCGACCACGATCGGGAGGCCTTGCGTTTCGCGCACCGAGGCGTCGAAACCGATCTCGCCGAGCGCGTCGGCGCACCAGAGGGCCGCCGCGCGGCAGTCTTGCCGGTAGGCGGGGTCGGTCGAAATGCTGGCGATGCGCAGCAGCTCGAACAGGCGCTCCACGCTGTGGTCGAGCTCCCGGTCGACCCGTTCCAGGACCTTCTCGACCATGGATTGCCTCCTCCCGTGAACAAGCCCTTGGGATTAGCGCACCTGCCCCCGGCGCGGCAAGCCTCGGCGTTTCAGGGTGACAGATGGCATGGCTTGGCATCGCGTGTCTTGGCGATGCATGGCGCGGCCCCGCAATTGATCGCCGGATAATGATGGTCCCGCTACGGCGGGGCTTTTTCATCCGCCTATCAGTTTTAGTATCGCAGTACGACGACACGCCGTTTCCGGGTGGAAGGAATTCAGTTTGATTTGGCTAAGGACGGTAATCGGTCGGGTCAATGCAGGCGTCATAAAAATCCCGATCCATCTTGAACCAGTCCGTCTTGTCTATGCCACGTTTGGATGTGGCGTTCGGTCCATATGGAAAGGCGCAACAAATACGAATCCAACGATTTTGCTCTTTCGCTATCTGTTGAACTTCTGTCACGACCTCAGCCAAGTCCTGATCTTGGCTGTAGATCACAGCCACATGCCACTGTCGCGTGCGAGCTGTAGAGACCATATCCAAGGCAAGGCGAATGTCTATTCCCTTTTCTTGTGGTGTGGTAATGGAAGTCTCATTCCCCGACTCATCTATCACTGACTTCGTTCTATAGCGGAGAGGCCGCGTCGTGACGTACACGCCTGCGCGTTTCATATATAGCAGCCTTTTTGCCCAATATCCCGCCCACATGGGGCTCTCAGCCGCACTTGGAATGCCCGTATAAAAGCGCACCAAGTTCGGCATCCAACCCTTCGCGGCGCAGACCGCATTGTGAAGCTTTATGGGGTTATAGTTTGGATGATGGTGTCCAAACGCGTCTTTTGCGTGCTGATACAGATTTTGACCATCGATGAAGGCCATGGCGCGCTTGGTTTCCGGCTCCTCCGGCTTCAGCTGCCCCTAAATAGAAACCCCGCCGGGGGCCGTTTCCGACCAGATCCAGCGGGGGGCTAATGATGCATATTACGTGCATGGTCCCTAACGAAATGTCAATCGCTTTGGTTTCAATCATAAGTGATTCTTCCTCTAACGGCTGCGCGGTCTCGGTTTCGGTGCGCGAGCATCGATCAGCAAAACAATCCATTCCATATCGCGCAGCGTGTCGCTCACTCCGGCTGCCATCGCAGGCGACATGCGCAAGCTTTTGTGCATACGGCAGAAATTGTACCACACGAAATAGAGCGCTAAGGCGTGGCAACGGTCAGCGCCGGCTTGTCACGCGCCCGCGCACGGCCGATAAGGGGGCCCATTCCTCACGAAAGGACCGGCACCATGGGCGAACTGATCGACCGGATTTCCGCGCAAGTCGGCATCGGCCGGGAACTGGCGGACAAGGCGGTCTCCATCATCCTAAATTTTCTCAATGACGCGGCACCGCCCGACAAGATGGCCAAGCTCCTCGAATCGCTGCCCGAGGCGCGCGACGCGATCACGTCGGAGGGCGGCAGCGGCGGCGGCACGTTCGGCGGCATGATGGGCGCCATGGGCGCGATGAGCGCGCTGAGCGAGGCGGGCCTCAGCATGGACCAGATAAGGGGCGTCACCAAGGAAACGGTCGTTTACGCCAAGGAGAAGGCCGGCGCGGACACCGTCGACGATCTGATCGGCTCGATCCCTGGCCTCAGCCAGTTCGTCTAGACGTCGATCCGTTCTGTCGCGTGCCTTTTGTCGCGCCGAGCGCCAAGCTCTGGACAGGGATGGAGAATTTGCGCTTTATCGGCTGCAGCGTTCTCCACAACCGCGAGGTTGAATTGGCAGGTGAGGCGGATAGGCTCGATGCCGGGTTTGCGGCGGCGAGCCACGAGGATTGGCGCAGGCTGGTCGATGCGGCCCTGGAGGGCGCTTCCTTCGACGAAGGCCTGGTGTCGTCGAGCTATGACGGCATCGAGATGCAACCCGTCTATGCGCGCGCCAAGGACGCGCCGGCGCGCCCGCCGCTCGCCCATCCCGGCCGGTGGGACATCATCCAGCGCATCGAGCACCCCGATCTCGACGCGGCGAACGCGCTCATACGCGCCGATCTCGACGGCGGCGCCACCGGCGTCGAGATCGTCCATGCGGCCGGCGCCAACGCCCACGGCTACGGGCTGAACACGGAAACGCTCTCGGATCTGGAACGTCTGCTGGACGGCGTCGCGCTCGACCGGGTCCTGATCAGGATCGATTGCGGAATTAACAGCAGCTACATCGGCGCCCTGCTGGCGGAACTGGTCGAACGGCGCGGTATCGACCCGGCGGCAATGAGGCTGCATTTGGCGAGCGACCCTGTCAGCCTTCTCGCGGTCAAGGGCTACCTCGTCGACGGCTTCGAGCAGGTCATGAATGAGGTCGGCGAGACGGCGCGGAGCCTGAAGGATGCGGGCTTCGCGGCGCTGGCGCTGATGCCCGACGGGCGCGCCTGGCACGCCGCCGGCGCCTCGGAGGCGCAGGAGCTGGCGCTGACGATCGCCAGCGCCGTCGCCTTTCTCAAGGGACTGGAACGCCATGGCCTCAAGCGCGAGGCGGCCGTGCCGCTGATCGGCTTCTCGCTCGCCGCGGACGCCGACCAGCTCTTCACCATCGCCAAGATTCGCGCCCTGCGCCGGCTGTGGGCCAGGGTCCAGCAGGCGGCGGGCCTGGAACCTTCTCCGGCCCACATCCATGCCGAAACGGCGTGGCGGATGATGACCGCGCGGGCGCCTTACGTGAACATGCCGCGCGCCACGCTCGCCGCCTTCGCGGCCGGCGCCGGTGGCGCCGATTCCATCACCGTCCTGCCCTTTACCTCCGCCATCGGCCTGCCCGACGGCTTCGCCCGGCGCATCGCCCGCAACACGCAAACGATCCTGATCGAGGAGACGAATGCCCATCGCGTCGCCGACCCCGCCGCGGGAAGCGGCGCCCTGGAGGGCTTAAGCGATGCGCTCGCCCGCAAGGCCTGGGAGCTGTTCGCGGGGATCGAGCGGGAGGGCGGAATGATCGACGGTCTGCGGTCGGGACGCATTCAGGCGACGATCCGCAAGGTCGGCGAAGCGCGGGCCGAAGACATCGCCCGGCGCAAGGCGCTGATCACCGGAGTCAGCGACTTTGCCGATCTCGACGAAAAGCCGGTTGCCGTCTTGCCGGCGCCGAGCCTCGACATGGCGCCGGCGCCCGCTGGCGCGGTGGAGCGGATCGACGAGGCGTTGCCGCGGGTCCGGCTGGCCGAGCCGTTCGAGAAGCTGCGCGCAGCCTCGGATGCCTATCGCGACGATACCAGCGCGCGGCCGCTGGTGTTCCTCGCCCGGCTCGGGCCCACGGCAGAGCCTGGCGAACGCGCGACGTTTGCGGCAAACATCTTCGCGCTTGCCGGCATCGCGGCGGTTTCGGATCATGGGCTTGCTACTGCTCCCTCCCCCTCAAGGGGGGAGGTGAAGGCGGACCTCACTTCCGTCGCCGCGGCGTTCAAGGCGTCGGGCGCCAGGATCGCCTGCCTCTGCGCGTCCGACGAGACCTACAAGGAGATGGCCGGCGCCGCCGCCGAGGCGCTGCGCGAGGCCGGCGCAAAGGCCCTCTATCTGGTCGGCGATCCGGACGCGGACGATGCCAAGCGCGGCATTGGATCGTTCATCCATGTCGGGTGTAATGTGTTGGAGATTTTGCGCGAGGCGCTGGCTTATGCCACCGGCGCCGAGGGTGACTGAATGAGCCGAATACCGGATTTTTCCAGCCTTCCCTTCGAAGACGTGGCGGCGGCGGCGGCGGCGGCGCCGGGCGGCGAGCCGTGGGCGACGCCCGAGGGCGTCGCGGTCAAGCAGGCCTATGGCGCGGGCGATATCGAGGGTCTCGATTTCATCGATGGCTGGCCGGGCATCGCGCCGTTCCTGCGCGGCCCCTACCCGACCATGTATGTCCACAAACCGTGGACGATCCGGCAATATGCCGGCTTCTCGACGGCGGAAGATTCCAACGCCTTTTACCGGCGCAATCTCGCCGCCGGCCAGAAGGGGCTTTCCATCGCCTTCGATCTGGCCACCCACCGCGGCTATGATTCCGACAATCCGCGCGTCTTCGGCGATGTCGGCATGGCCGGTGTCGCGATAGATTCGATCCTCGACATGCGGACGCTGTTCGACGGCATCCCGCTCGACGAGATGTCGGTGTCGATGACCATGAACGGCGCGGTGATCCCGGTGATGGCGCTCTATCTGCTGGCCGCCGAGGAGCAGGGCGTTCCACCCGAAAAGCTCACCGGCACCATCCAGAACGACATTCTGAAGGAGTTCATGGTCCGCAACACCTATATCTACCCGCCGGGCCCGTCGATGCGCATCGTGTCGGACATCTTCGCCTATGTCTCCGCGCACATGCCGAAGTTCAACTCGATCTCGATCTCCGGCTATCACATGCAGGAGGCCGGCGCGACCGCCGACCTGGAGCTCGCCTATACGCTTGCCGACGGGCTCGAATATGTCGGCGCCGGGACGAGGGCCGGCCTCGATGTCGACGCCTTCGCGCCCAGGCTTTCCTTCTTCTGGGCGATCGGCATGAACTTCTTCATGGAGGTCGCCAAGCTGCGCGCGGCCCGGCTGCTCTGGGCCAAGCTGATGGAAGAGCGTTTCGCGCCCAGGGACGCCCGGTCGCTGGCGCTGAGGACCCACTGCCAGACCTCGGGCTGGAGCCTGACGGCGCAGGACGTGTTCAACAATGTCGCGCGCACCTGCATCGAGGCGATGGCCGCGACGCAAGGCGGCACCCAGTCGCTGCACACCAACTCGCTCGACGAGGCACTCGCCCTGCCGACCGATTTTTCCGCCCGCATCGCCCGCAATACGCAGCTTTTCCTGCAACAGGAATCGGGCACGACGCGCGTCATCGACCCGTGGGGCGGCAGCTTCTATGTCGAGCGGCTGACCGCCGATCTCGCGGCCCGCGCGCTTCGCCACATCGCCGAGATCGACGAACTGGGCGGCATGGCGCGCGCGATCGAGGCGGGCCTGCCCAAGATGCGCATCGAGGAGGCCGCGGCGCGGACCCAGGCGCGCATCGATTCCGGCCGGCAGACCGTCGTCGGCGTCAACAAGTTCCGCGCGCAAGCGGAAGACGAGATCGAGGTGCTGACGGTCGATAATTCGGCGGTGCGCGCGCGGCAGATCGAAAAACTGAGAAGGCTGCGCGCCGAGCGCGACGATACCGTGACCAGGGCCGCGCTCAATGCGCTGACCGCGGGCGCCGCCGGAACGGGCAACCTTCTGGCGCTCGCCCTTGACGCGGCGCGCGCGAAGGCGACAGTCGGGGAAATTTCGGACGCCATGGAGACGGTGTTCGGCCGCCACCAGGCCGAGACCCGGACCATCTCCGGCGTCTACAAGCAGGAGGTCGGGCAAATGAGCGAGCCCGTCAGGCGGATACAGAAGCTGGTCGAGACGTTCGAGGCCAACGAGGGGCGAAGGCCGCGCATCCTCATCGCCAAGATCGGCCAGGACGGTCATGACCGGGGCCAGAAGGTGATCGCGTCAGCCTTCGCCGACCTCGGATTCGACGTCGATATCGGGCCCTTGTTCCAGACGCCGGAGGAAGCCGCGCGCCAGGCGGTGGAAAACGACGCCCATATCGTCGGCGTGTCCTCGCTCGCCGCCGGCCACCTGACCCTGGTGCCGGCGCTGAAGACGGCGCTGAAGAAGGAGGGGGGCGGCGACATCATGATCGTTGTCGGCGGCGTCGTCCCGCCGCAGGACTACGAGAAGCTGCGCAAGGCCGGCGCCTCGGCGATCTTTCCGCCGGGAACGGTGGTCGCCGAAGCCGCCGAGGCGCTGATCGACGAGCTCAAGCGCAGGCTCGCCAAGGCGGCCGCCGAGTGACGAAGCCGGCCGAGACCGTCGACGTAGAAGAGATGGCCCGGTCTGTCCGCGCCGGCGACCGGGCGGTGCTGGCCCGCGCAATTACGCTGGTCGAATCGAAAAAGGCCGAGCACCGCCACGCGGCCCACGAATTGCTGCAGCGCATCCTGCCCGACACCGGCCGCGCCCGCCGGGTCGGCATCACCGGCGTGCCGGGGGTCGGCAAGTCGACCCTGATCGACCAGCTCGGCAGCAACCTGACCGCAAAGGGCCTTAAGCTCGCCGTCCTCGCCGTCGATCCGTCGTCGGTGAGAAGCGGCGGCTCGATCCTCGCCGACAAGACGCGCATGCGCCGGCTTGCCGCCGACCGAAACGCCTTCATCCGCCCCTCGCCCACCGCCGGCACGCTCGGCGGCGTCGCCGGCAAGACGCGCGAGACCATGCTGCTCTGCGAGGCGGCGGGCTTCGACGCGGTTCTGGTCGAGACGGTCGGCACCGGCCAGTCGGAGGTGGCGGTCGCCGACATGGTCGACTTCTTCCTGCTCTTGACGCTGCCCGGCGCCGGCGACGAATTGCAAGGGCTCAAGAAGGGCGTCGTCGAGCTTGCCGACATGATCGCCGTCAACAAGTCGGACGGCGACAATCTGGAGCGGGCGAGACGGGCGGCGGCCGAATATACCGCCGCGCTCCACATCCTGACTCCCGCCTCGCCGGATTGGACGGTGCCGGTCATCACCGTCTCGGGGCGCGAGAATATAGGCCTCGACCGGCTATGGGCGGAAATCGAACGCCACCGCGAGACGCTCCTCGCGAGCGGCGAGCTGACGAGGAAACGCCGCCGCCAGCAGGTGAAATGGATGTGGGCGATCGTCGAGGACCGCCTCAAGGCGCGGCTGACCGCAAGCGAAGCGGCGCGCGGCATGGTCGCCGCGATCGAGGCCGAAGTCGGCGCCGGCACGCTTGCCGCAACGCTGGCCGCGGACCGGATCCTCGCCCTGCTTCAATCTTAGAGCGGTTCATGGTTATAGGAAACCATTTGACCGGGATGATTTTGCGCCGTGGCCAGGCGCGGCTCGCCGGGGCGATGCGGTGCATCGGCCAACAGCCGCAACAGCGCCACGGCGCAAAAGAACCTTAGCCTTCGGTGGGCCAAATCGGCCCACCGGGTTCGTTGCGGCGCTCGCCCGATATCCCGTATCGCGCGTCGCGCCGCGCCTGCCCGGATGAACCGATTTGGCCCATCAAATTGATTCCCTATAACCATGAACCGCTCTAGGGGAATGATATTTTCGTCGTTGCCGGGTCGAGCCCCCGGGTGACGATTCGGATAGATTGCGGGTGCAGGTCCCAGCGAGAATCCCGGCGGCGCGACCCCCGGCGCGCCGGGCCGTTCAACCGCCCACGACCGAGGTGTGATCGCGCGCGGTTTGCATTAATATGAGTCGCTCCAGCAGGACACCGAAGATGGCCCATCCGGAAAACGAACCGCGCAAGACCCTGATCCTGACCGGCGCCAGCCGCGGCATCGGCCATGCCACCGTCAAGCGCTTTTCCAGCGCCGGCTGGCGCGTCATCACCTGTTCGCGCCACGCCTTTCCCGAGAACTGCCCGTGGGAGGCGGGGCCGGAGGATCATATCCAGGTCGACCTGGCGGATGCGGACAATACCCGGCACGCGATCGCGGAGATGAAGGAACGGCTGAAGGACAACGGCTCGCTGCTCAACGCGCTCGTCAACAATGCCGCCATTTCGCCCAAGGCGGAGGGCGGCGCGCGCCTCGGCGCCATCGATACGCCCATCGACGATTGGCACACCATCTTTCAGGTCAATTTCTTCGCGCCGATCATGCTGGCGCGCGGCCTCATCGACGAGCTCAAGACGGCCAAGGGCTCGGTCGTCAACGTGACTTCGATCGCGGGCGGCAGCGTGCACCCGTTTGCCGGCGCCGCCTACGCCACCTCGAAGGCGGCGCTGGCCGCGCTGACGCGCGAGATGGCGGCCGATTTCGGGCCGCTCGGCATCCGCGTCAACTCCATCTCGCCGGGCGAGATCGACACCACCATCCTGTCGCCGGGAACCGACAAGATCGTCGCGCAAATCCCGCTGCGGCGTCTGGGCCAGCCGGAAGAGGTCGCCAAGGCGATCTATTTCCTGTGCACCGACGCCTCGAGCTACGTCACCGGCGCCGAGCTGCACATCAATGGCGGCCAGCACGTCTGACAATCCGTCGAATCGGTGCGATGGAATCAGATGCAGCGTTCCCTCTCCCCACCGGGGAGAGGTGATATCGGTTGCTCAATCCGCGAATTTCGGCACTCCGTGGGAAGGGCACGGCATGACTCAGGCGGCGCGAAGGTCTTCCTTGGCGACCCAAGCCTCGGTGCGGTCGAGCGCGCGTTCGAGCCGGTCGAACATCTCGCCGATCTCCTCCTCGGTGATCACCAGGGGCGGGCAGACCGCAACGGAGTCGGCGCCGAGCGCGCGCACGATCAGGCCCTCCTCATGGGCAAGGGCGGCGCATTTGGCGGCGATCTGAACCTTCGGGTCGAATGAGCGCTTGCTCTGCTTGTCGGCGACGAGCTCGACGGCGCCGATCAGGCCGATCCCGCGCGCTTCGCCGACCAGCGGGTGGCCGGCAAGCGCCGTCAGACGGTCCATGAAGGCCGGCGAGACGCGGCGGACATGGCCGACAATGTCGTCGCGCTCGTAGATCTCCAGCGTCTTCAGCGCCACCGCGCAGGCGACCGGATGGCCGGAATAGGTGAAACCGTGGGCGAAGGTTCCGATCTTGCGGCTTTCGGCAAGCGCCGCCTCGTACATCCGTTCCGGGATCATGATCGCCGAGATCGGCACATAGGCGGACGACAGCGCCTTGGCCACCGAGACGGAATCCGGCTTGAGGTCGAAGGTTTCGCAACCGAACATGTTGCCGGTGCGCCCGAAGCCGCAAATGACCTCGTCGGCGATGAAGAAGATGTCGTACTTGTCGAGCACCGCCTGGACCTTGTCGAAATAGGTCCTGGGCGGCAGGATGACGCCGCCGGCGCCCATGACCGGCTCGGCGATGAAGGCGGCGACGGTGTCCGGGTCCTCGCGCTGAATCAACGCGTCGAGGCTTTCGGCGAGCCTGGTGGCGAATTCCTCCTCGCTCTCGCCGGGCTCGGCGAAGCGGTAGTGGTGCGGGCAGTCGGCATGGACGATGCCCGCGATCGGCAGGTCGAAGTCGGTGTGGTTGTTCGGCAGGCCGGTGAGGCTGGCGGTGGCGATGGTGACGCCGTGATAGCCCTTGATGCGGCTAACTATCTTTTTCTTTTTAGGCCGATCGAGCGCATTGTTCATGTACCAGATGAGCTTTATCTGGGTGTCGTTGGCCTCCGATCCGGAGTTGGCGAAGAACACTTTCGAGGCCGGCGCCGGCGAGATCTCCTTGAGCTTTTCGGCCAGCGCCACCGCGGGGTCGTGGCTCTTGGCGCCGAACAGGTGGCCATAGGGGAGCAGCCGCATCTGCTCGGTCGCCGCCTCGATCAGCTCGCGGTTGCCGTAGCCGAGGCTCGTGCACCACAGCCCGGCCAGGCCCTCGATCAGCTTTCGCCCCTCGCTGTCCCAGACGTAGATGCCTTCGCCGCGCTCGATCAGGACCGAGCCGGTTTGGCGATGGGCGGAAAGGTTGGTGTAAGGATGCAGGACCGTCTCGATGTCGCGGACCTGCAGATTGGTGAGGGTCATGGGCATACTCCCGAAAAGCCCCGCGCGGCCGCCGCGCCGCGGCGCCGGATCGGGCTCGAACGCTGCGGCTGTCTACGAACTTCTGGCGGAGCTTACAAGGGGGAACGCGGTCACGCAGCGGCGGCGCGACGTTACCGGCGGTGACGGGGGGCGATAGGTCAGGAAGCCGCGCCGACCTGCGGGCGATAACTGTCGAGCCCGGCGACGCAGCGGGTCAGAACGTCGGTCCACGCGTGGGCGAATTTGGCGAATTCCGTGGGCGCGTCGCTGTCCTGGCCGATCCAGCATTTGCCGTCCGAAGCCGAGTAGAACAGGTGCACGAACCGCTGCTCGTCGTCCTGTTGGTAACGCAGCACCGCCCACTGGGTTTCGCCGAGATTCGGATGATCGGCCGGCAACTCGAACAGGAGCTCGCCGCCGGTGGTTTCGGCGAACATCTCGAACGCGCCGGCGGCGTCGGAAGCGTCGATCGCATTCGGCAAGGCGTCGAATAAGGCGTGCAGCCGGCTCACCGCTCTGGCGACCCGGTCGTCCAAATCGTCGCGCTTTTTCCGTCCCATGGCACGAAGCGTGTCGGGGGAAGGCGGCGATTATGGGGCGCTCTCGCGGCAAAGCTGTGATCTTAATGTGGATTTTGCGCCCGCGACCAGGCCGGTGCCTTGGCGCCAACCTTGTGCTAATCGAAGGCTATAACAGGCTCGAGGAGGATGGAGTGGCACGTCAGTCTGACCGCAGAGCCTCGCGCGCGGCGGTGTGGAGCGCCAGGCTTGCCAAATTCGCGCTGCCGGTGCTGGCGATCACCGCGCTCGGCCACCGTTTCGATCTGGTCGATACGCCGAGCGCCCTCGTTCTATTGGCGGCGTGCTGGCTTGGCGCCTTGGTGTCGCTGATCTTCGGCCTCAGCGCCCTGAGGCCGATCTGGCGGCTGGGGTTGGCGGGCACGCGCCGGGCGCTGACCGGCATCCTGGTAAGCGTGCCGATTCTCGCCGTGCCCGCCTATTTCCTCCCGCTGCTGATATACAATCCGCGGCTTACCGACGTTTCCACCGACCTCCTCGATCCGCCGGCCCTCGAGGCCGCGGCGGCGTTGCGCCCGGTCGACGCCAATCCCATTACCCGTCCCGGCGTAACCGCGATGCGGCTGCAGCTTGCCGCCTACCCGCAATTGCGGCCGCTGCGCGTCGGAGTGAGCATCGAGGACGCCTTTAATGCCGCCCGCGCGGCGGTGCGGGACCGGGGCTGGCGGATCGTCGCCGAGCGCCCGCCGTCGGAAGACGGCGGGCCGGCGCGTATCGAGGCCGAGGCGCGGACGCTGCTGATGGCGTTCAAGGACGACGTCGTCATCCGCATCAGGCAGGAGGGCGGCGGCACGCGCATCGACATACGCTCCGCGTCGCGCTACGGGGCCCATGATCTGGGAACCAATGCGCGCCGCATCCAGGCATTCCTGTTCGCGCTGCGCGAGCAAATCGCACCGACCGCCGGCGGAGAGCGCTGACCGCCCGTCAGGATCCGGTTCCCGCGATGCGGAACGCCGAATCAAGGCGCGGCGGGCCGTCGCTGACCACGATCCCGCGCTGGGCGAGGTCCTGCAGATGCGCCAGCACCGACAGGCTTGCCGCGGCGAACAGGTTCTGCGGCAGGCTCTCATAGACGCGGCGCACGATCTCGGCGATGGTCCGGTCGCCGGCCTCAAGCCGTCTCAGGATCGCCGCCTCGCGCATCCGGCGATGGGCGATGAAGGCGCGCACGAAGCTTCCGGGCTCCGCGACCGGCCCGCCATGCCCCGGCCAATAGACCTTATCCGAGCGCCCGGTGAGCAGCTCGAGCGAGGCCATGTAGTCGGCCATATTGCCGTCCGGCGGCGCGATGACGCTGGTCGACCAGCCCATCACATGGTCGCCGGAGAACAGCGCCCGCTCCTGCCTGAGCGCGAAGGCCATGTGGTTTGCCGTGTGGCCGGGGGTGAAGACGCATTCAAGCGAGAAGCCCGCCGCCTCGATGAGGTCGCCATGGGCGACGCGGACATCGGGCTCGAATTCCATGTCGCCGGCGGCATCGAGCGCCGCCGCGCCGCCGGGCATCCCGGAAGACGTTTGTCTGTGCGGGCCAAAGGCATAGACGGAAGCTCCGGTATGCGCCTTTAACAACCGCGCGCCCGGCGAATGGTCCTTGTGGGTGTGGGTGACGAGGATATGGGTGACGCGCTCGCCGCCGGGCCCGAGCGCCGCCAGGATCGCATCGACATGCGTCTTGTCCATCGGGCCGGGATCGATCACCGCCACCTCGCCCGAGCCGACGATATAGCTGCAGGTGCCCTTGAAGGTGAAATGGCTCGGGTTTGCCGCCACCACCCGGCGCACGAGCGGGCTCACCTGATCGGGTTTGTCGTGGATGATATCGAAGTCGCGGTTGAAGGCAATGTCGTCGGCCATCGACGTCCTTTTCGTTTGCGGTCTGAAACTTGGGCCGCCCGAAACCGGGTTGCAAGGCCGCCGTGACGGCTCTCTTGTCGGCGGCCGATCAAGCGCCTATACCATCGCCGGGTTTTGCAGGCGGCGATGGGTGCCGCAGCGCCAATCGAGGGACGGGACCATGCAGACTATGACGGCACAATACGATACGCTGGTTGAGCGGATGCTGCCTTCCGAAGGCGCGCGCGCCTGGATGCGCGACATTCTTCTGGCGATTGCCGGCACGGCGCTGATCACCCTTTCGGCGAAGATCAACATCCCCTTCTATCCGGTGCCGATGACCATGCAGACCTTGGCCGTTCTGGCGCTCGCCATGTGTTATGGCCTGCGCCTCGGCACGGCGACGTTGGCGCTCTATATCGCCGAAGGGGCGGCCGGTCTGCCGGTTTTTGCCGGAACCCCGGAAAAGGGTATCGGCCTTGCCTATATGATGGGGTCGACCGGCGGCTATATTCTCGGTTTCCTACTGGCGGCCATGCTCGTCGGCTATCTCGCCGAGCGCGGCTTCGACCGCTCGCCGCTCAAGGCGGCGATCGCCATGCTCGCCGGCAACATCGTCATCTATGTGCCGGGCCTGTTGTGGCTCGGCGCCGTCGTCGGCTGGGACAAGCCGGTGCTGAGCTTCGGGCTTTACCCCTTCGTCCTCGGCGATCTGTTCAAGATTGCGCTGGGGGCCGCGCTGCTGCCTGGAATCTGGGCGCTCGTTAAGCGCAGAAACGGCTGAATCTTAAGGAAAAATGGTCGGAGTGGCAGGATTTGAACCTGCGACCCCCTCGTCCCGAACGAGGTGCGCTACCAGGCTGCGCTACACTCCGACCGGCGCCTGCTCGGCGGGCGTGGTTATAGCGGGCGTATCCCGCGCCGGCAAGCCAAAGCAACAGGACCGGTGCTGCTCGTGGCCGTTGCGGCGGGCAGGGCGAGCCGATATATGACGGGTGCGGCAGGCCGCGCGCTTCGCGGCCCTTCCGATGGGGCGTGGCCAAGCGGTAAGGCAACGGGTTTTGGTCCCGTGATCCCAGGTTCGAATCCTGGCGCCCCAGCCACCCAGTCTCCTGTTGGTGCCGTCACGGTAACTCGCTGGTGGGAACTGCCCATCACGGGTAGGTTCCGATGATGACCAAAACCAGCTACCGTCGCCATCGGTTCCCCGCAGAGATCATCCAACGCGCTGTCTGGCTGTATTTCCGGTTCCCGCTCAGCTACCGCGATGTTGAGGATCTGCTTGCCGAGCGTGGCATCGACGTGACCTATGAAACTGTTCGGCGCTGGGCATTGAAGTTTGGAACGGCCCATGCCGGCAAATCGATGCAATTGCGGCCTCGGTCAAGTGGCCATTGGCACCTCGACGAAGTCTTTGTCTCGATCAACGGCAAGCGGATGTATCTGTGGCGGGCGGTGGACAGCGAGGGCGAGGTATTGGATGTCCTGGTTCAAGCGCGGCGGAACAAAACCGCGGCGCTCAAGCTCATGCGCAAGCTGCTGAAGACCCAAGGCTGTGTCCCGGATCGCATCGTGACCAACAAACTTCCCTCCTACGGTGCGGCGCTGCGAGAACTGGGCCTTTCGAGGCAGCACGACTTCGGCGGCAGAAAAAACAATCGAGCCGAGAATTCGCACTTGGCGGTTCGACAACGAGAGCGGAGAACGCAGGGCTTCAAGTCGGCCGGATCAGCGCAACGGTTTCTCACAATACACGCCGCCATCTACAACACCTTCAACGTCCAGCGACACCTGATTTCACGGAAGACGCTTCGCAAGTTCCGTGGTGAGGCGATCGGCATGTGGTTGATGGTGGGCGCGCCGGCTTGAGTCGGGCATGACCGCCGCCTGCTTGCGATCTGCGTCGGTTAAATTGACAATGCCCAAGTGCCGCCGGATCGACAAAGGCGAGGAGGCGGCAGATAAGGCTCGATTACGCGTTATTCCTCATCGGTCAGTTCGGTCTGGTAGCGCATCGTCTGGCGTCTATACTGTTCGCGGCTGGTCGGGGTCCACATGGCCGATCTCCAGGCAGGTCTGCAACCGCTTGGAATCACATGCGCCTCGACCACTCAACCACTTTCGAATCAGCCACTTAACGGTTGATGTGCGCGTTTTTCAGCTCGGGCGAAGTGCACTGACACCGGAGTTCAGTTTAATCTCCGGTATCGTCCGTGAGCGCAGGCCGGCCCGGTTCAAGCCAATTTGCTTTGAGACTGCTGGAAGGTGTGATAGCGCGAGAGCAATCTACAAAGTCTGAATGACGCAACGGAGGCGTGTGGTGCAGGAGAACAGGCAAAGCATCGGTTGGGTTGGCATGGGGCGCATGGGTTATCCCATGGCCGAACGGCTGGTGAAGGCCGGCCATGACGTGCGGGTCTGGAACCGAACACGTGCCAAGGCCGAGCCGCTGGCTAAATTCGGCGCCACGCTCGCCGACGGCTTGAGCGATCTCTCCGAGGTGGACGTTCTGTTCACCATGGTCTCCACCGGAAAGGACCTTGAGCAGGTCTATTTCGCTGAGGGCGGCGTTGCGCATTCGGCCAACGGCAGCCTGCCGGGCATCTTCGTCGATTGCTCCAGCATAGGCGTTGAAGAGTCGGCTGCGATCCGAGCGCGCCTCAAGGAACGGGGCGCGGAATATGTCGCCGCACCTGTGAGCGGCAACGGCAAATGCGTCAAGGCGGGCAAGGCGTCGGTGGTGGCTTCCGGAGCCGAGCAGGCGTTCGAGAGCGTGCGCGCCTATCTCGAAACCGTCGCCGGGAATGGCGTTGCCTATGTCGGCGAGGGTGAGCTCGCTCGCATCTGCAAGATCGCCCATAATGTGATGCTAGGCGCGGTGATTCAGAACCTCGCCGAGATCACCATCCTGGCGCAAAAGGCCGGTGTGCCGCGCCACGCCTTCCTTGCCTTTATGAACAACTCGGTGATGGGCTCGATCTTCACGCGCTACAAGACGCCGGCGCTCGTCAATCTCGACTGGACGGCGACCTTCACGCCGGTACTGCTGCTCAAAGACCTCGACCTTGGTCTGGGGCTGGCCCGGGAGCTCAACGTGGCAATGCCGCAAACGGCGACGACGCGCGAGGCGCTGCAGGCCCATCTCGGCGGCGCTTCGCTCAAGGACGACCCGGAGGCATATGTACACGGGGACTTTGCGGCCGTTCTGGAGACCGTCGCGCTCAATGCCGGGCTCAAGCTCGAAAGCGAGAACAAGCCGGTCAAGACGGGATTGGAGAGCTGAGCCGATTTTGCCGTTGGCCGGTCATATCCTTCATTCGACGTAAGGCGCGCTTTCGTCAGTAGCGGATCGTGTGATTAGGCTGACCTGCGGCGCCAGATCGCTGCATATCATGGTATTGCAGAGCGCTGATGGGCTAGCCGTACCATTTTCCCCCGGAGGAAATCGACGAACTCTCCCGCGGCCAAGGGCAGATCGCGTCCGGCCATCACGATTAGATCGATGGTGGCCTTACGGAATGAGGCATCGGACATCGGTACGGCTACGAGTCGCCCTGCACTCAAGTCGCGCCAGACGGAAATGCGCGTCAGAAAAGTGATCCCCGCTCCGTCCCGGGCAAAGCCACGCATCGTCTCGATAGAATTAGTTTCCAGCACGGGTGAAATCTGGCGGCTCAGATTTTGGCACTCCGCGTCTATCATATGGCGGATGCCAAAGCTGCTCACCGGAATCGCCAGCGGCTCGCTCATGACCTCGGTCAGGTAAAGGCTGGTGCGTAGTGCCAGGGGGTGGTCCGGCGCCAGAACAGCACAGATCGGATCCGGCGACCGCTCGACGAATTGCAGATTCTCATGCGGCTCTGCATAGAAAGCGAGACCAATGTCGGTGTTTCCGTCGCGTACTGCCCTGGCCACCTCGTCGGTGCCGCGAACCGTGATGGAAAAGGTAATGCCGCTGAACTTGCGCCGGAACTGCGCAACCACCGGGGCGAGAAGGTCGGCGATGACGCCTTCGACCGCGGCAATGCCGATGTGGCCACGTTGCAGCCCCCGCAGCAGTTCGAGTTCCGACTGGACGCGCTGGAGAGAGTGGACCGCATCCAATGCATAGCGGGCGTAGACGGTGCCTGCCTCCGTCAATATCACGCCGCGGGCGCGGCGTTCCAGAAGGCGAGCGCCCAAGTCCCTTTCCAGTTGCCGGATTTTCCGGGAGACGGCCGACGGCGCGATATGGAGCCGGTCCGCCGCCGCGCGGATCGAGCCGGCGCGGGCCACTTCCAGAAAATAGCGGAATTGAGGTGGTGTGATCATGCCGCTTCAGATTATGTCAGCGTTGCCGTTTCGGCAACGGAAGCACAAAAATCCAGCGCTTGTCCTCAGCAGTAGTCCATTTACACTAAAATTCAGAAACAACGGGATGAGCCGGATGGCGACATCCCGGGACCGGGGGAGGCGGCATGGGCGAGATCGAGCGGCGACTGCGCGAACTTGGCTTGGAGCTCCCGCGCCGTCCGCCCAAGGCGGTGGCCAACTATCTGGCCGGCGTGGAAGTGGGCGAAATTCTTTATCTTTCCGGAACCATCGGCACGGTCATCGACGAGAATGATGAAGACGTGCTGCCGATCAAGGGCAAGCTCGGGCGCGATATCAGCGTTGAGCAAGGGTATGAATCAGCGCGCTACGTCGCCCTCAATCATATCGCCATGATGAAGGCGGTACTCGGCAATCTCGATCGCATCGTCAGGATTGTCAAGATGATCGGCTATGTCCACGCGGCACCTGGGTTCCAGCAGGCGCCGTGGGTGCTGGACGGTGCTTCCGATCTATTTGTCGCGGTCCTGGGACCAGAGCGCGGTTCGCACGCGCGGGCAGCGCTTTATCAGAACGAGATGACCTATGACGCGCCGATCGAAATCGAAATGACGGTGCAGGTTCGCCCCTAACGGCCGGGCCCGGTGCTTCGGTGCGGTTAGGCCGCACGGCAAAGATGCAGCAGAAATTCCAAGTCGGTTCCGTTGGGATCACTTGGTGCACAAGCAACCTCGAAGGGAGACGAAGCCATGAAATTCCAAAAACTCAGTTGCCTTGCCGCCGGACTCTTGGGTGCCGCGATGCTTGCCGGCTCGTTCGGGCAAGCGTTTGCGCAGGATCTGACTCTGCGCTTCGCCCTCATCACGGCGGAGACCTTTCCCTACGTCGATGGCGCGAAAAAGTTCAAAGAACTAATCGAAGAGCGCTCCGGCGGAAAGATCAAGGTCGAAATCTTCCCAGGCGGTCAACTCGGGGCCGAGCGCGAGATCAACGAGGCGATTCTCGAAGGCTCCATCCAGATCGGCGTCGGGGCCGGCGCCATGTCCAATCTTGCCCCCATCTACAATATCGTCCAGGTGCCGTTCCTGATACAGGGCCAGACGCACATGACGGCGATCGCCACCGGCGACGTCGGCAAGAAGCTCGCCAAGAAAATTGAGGAGCAGGCGGGGTTCCGCGTTCTGGCCTGGTTTTCGACCGGAGACAGCCCGATCGAGACGGTCAAGATGCCGGTGCGCTCGCCGGCGGATCTGGAGGGGGTGAAGATCCGTGTGATCGAAACGCCCGTGCTGGTCGATGCCATGCGGGCACTCGGCGCCAACCCGACGCCGATGCCTTACACCGAGGTCTATACCGGGCTGAAGCAGGGCGTGATCGAAGGTGCCCATCTCGACGTCCTGTCGGTGGACACGCTGAAGATTTACGAGGTGGCCAAATACATGACCGACTGGCAGCAAATCACCTTCGTGTCGGAGCCGCGGCCGGTGATCATGAACGCCAAATATTTCGACGGCCTGTCGGCGGAGCAGCAATCGCTCATCCGGGACGCAATGGAGGAGGCCGCGCGGTTTGAACGGCAGGTCTTCATCGACAAGATGACGGCCATCCGCGACAAGCTGGTGCAGCAAGGCGTCACGATTACCCAGGTCGATGCCGATGCCTTCGTCGAGAAGGTGAAGCCGGTGTGGGAGAAATACGCCAAGAGTTTGGACGCCGAAGAACTGCTTCAGGACATCATTGCCCTGAAGAAATGAGTGCCGGACAGGGCACTACGAGGAGGGCCGCAGATGCATCCAAATCACCTGCCGCCGCTCCTCGAAACCGGGTGCGGGGTGGTCGCGGGGGCCACCCTCACCCTCGCGCTGGCCTCGATGGCTGCCCAGATCGTGTTTCGCTACCTGATCGGCAGCAGCTTGGTATGGTCCGAGGAGGTTGCCCGCTATGCGCTGATCTGGAGTGCCATGTTCGGTTCGGCGGCTGCCTATCAGCGCGGCGGCCACATGGCCTTGACGGTCGCCGTCGACCTCCTGCCGCCGCCCGTTGCCGGCCTCGCCTATCGGCTGATCCATCTCATCGTCATTGTCTTTGCCGGGCTCGTCACTTGGCACGGCGCGCTCCTGACCATGCGTAATTTCGAGCGCGATCAGCTCTCGCCGGCCCTGCAGATCCCGATTGCCTGGGCCTATCTCGCAATTCCCGTCGGTGGGATCCTGATCGCGTTCGCCGCTGCGCTCGGCCTGTGGCGCGGGCTTGCCCCCAGCCGGCACGAGGGCTGAGAGCGCCATGGGGGTCGTTTCCGCCACTTTCCTTGCCCTGCTCGTCCTCGGCGTTCCGATCGCCTTCGTTCTCGGCATTGCCGCGACCGCGCATGTTCTGCTCGGGAGTGCGGCAATGCTGTCGATCGTGCCGCAGCGGATCTTCGCCGGGCTCGACCAGTTCGTGCTGATGAGCATCCCGTTCTTCATCCTGGCGGGCTTCCTCATGAACGAGGCGCAGCTCACCGCGCGCCTGGTGCAGTTCGCCGACCATCTGGTCGGCCGCTGGCGCGGCGGGCTCGCCCAGGTGAACGTGCTCACCAGCATGTTCTTCGGCGGCATTACCGGCGCGGCAACGGCCGATGCCGCCGCCATCGGCTCGATCCTGATTCCGGCGATGACCCGACAGGGCTATCGCCGTGATTTTTCGGCCGCGGTGACTGTGGCCTCGTCGATCTGCGGTCCGCTGATTCCGCCGAGCATCCCGATCGTCGTCTACGGGATCTCCTCCGGCGCTTCGATCGGCGCCCTGTTTCTCGCCGGGGCGACGCCGGGGGTCGCCGTCGGCGTCTCGATGCTGGTGCTCAATCGCTGGCTGCTGCGCCATCGGCCCATTGACCGCGCGCCCGGTCCCACGGGGGGCGCAGTCGAGCGCGTACGTGACTTCCTGCTCAGCCTGCGCGTGGCGCTGATCGCGCTGGCCATGCCGGTGCTGATCGTCGGCGGCGTCGTAGGCGGCGTCTTCACGCCAACCGAGTCCTCCGTCGCCGCCGTCCTTTATGCCATAGTTGTCGGGTTGCTGATGCGCTCGCTCAAGCTTGGCGTCCTGTGGCGCGTGATCGTCCAAGCCGCCCTCGTCTCGGCCACCATCATGCTGATCGTCGCCAACGCCAACCTGCTTGGCTGGGTGCTGGCCTTCGAGCAAGTGCCGCAAGCCGTCGCGGCGGGGTTTCTGTCGCTTACCGACTCGCCGACGGTCTTTCTCGTCCTGGTGATGGTCCTGCTGCTACTGGTAGGGCTATTCCTGGAGACCTCCGGCGCGATCATCATCCTCACGCCGGTTCTACTGCCGGCGGCCATCGCGTTCGGCTTCGATCCGGTCCATTTCGGCATCGTCATCGTCTTCGGGCTGGTCATCGGCCTCATCACGCCGCCGGTGGGGCTCTGTCTATTCGTCGGCTGCAGCATCGCTGGGCTCAGGCTGCACGAGCTCACCCGCGCCGTGGTTCCGTACATCGCTCTGTTGATCGTCGTCTACGTCGTTTTCGTTTTCGTGCCCGCGGCCTCCTTGTGGCTGCCGCGGTTCTTCGGCTTCCAATGAGGTGACCGAAATGATTTACGAGCTCCGGATCTATGACGTCATCCCCAACCGGCGGGAGGTGCTCTATGACCGCTTCCGGCAGGGCGCGCTTGAGCTGCTCGCCCGGCACGGCTTCCGGATCATCGATATGTGGGAGCCCACCGACGGGCAGGAAAAGCTCGTCTATCTGCTTGCCTGGAAAAACGAAAATGAGCGGGCGGCAGGCTGGCACGCATTCCGCCACGACCCGGAATGGCAGCAGCTGAAGACGCGAACCGAGGCGGAGGGGCCGATGGTGACGCGAATGGACTATCTCCTTCTCGGGACGCTGGCTTTCACTCCCCATCGTCTCGCCGACCCCATGGCCTCTTGACGAACGGAGCAGATCGGTTTTCACTGAAAAAACTGAAATTCGATGAAGAGGGGCGTTCAGTGTATACATTATCGGTCGACATAGGGGGCACCTTCACCGATGTCGTGGTCTTCTGCGACGGCGGGCGAACCGCGGTCGGCAAGGCGCTGACGACGCCGGACGATTTGCGCCGTGGCGTGCTCGCCGGCCTGAATGACGCCGCCGGCGCGCTCGGCGAGCCGCTCGCCCAGGTGCTTGGCGAGGCTCACCGTTTCGTCCACGCGACGACCCAGTCGAGCAACGCTATCTTCAGCTTTAGCGGTGCCAAGACGGCCGTGATCACCACCCGCGGCTTCGGCGATACGCTGACCATCATGCGGGCCACGGGGCGCGTTGCCGGTCTCAGCGTATTCGAGCGCCACCATTACCGCATGACCAACAAGCCGCGTATGATCGCGGACGAGCGCGACATTTTCGAGATCTCCGAGCGCATCGATTACGCCGGCCGACCGATCGTGCCGCTGGACGAGGCGGCCCTGCGGGCGCTGGCGCCCATGCTCGCGGAGCGCGGCTACGAAGCGGTTGCGATCGCCTTCCTGTTCTCGCACAAGAACGATACCCATGAACGGCGCACCGCGGAGATCCTGAAATCGGAGCTGCCCGGGATCTATGTCTCCTTGTCGAGCGCGGTGGCGCCAGTTCTCGGCGAGTATGAGCGCAGCGCTACGGCCCTCTTCAACGCTTATGTCGGCCCGGTGATCGAAGGCTATCTCGATGATCTTGTGGCGACGCTCAAGCAGGCAGGCCTGAAGCGTGACCCGCTGATTGTTCAGGCCAATGGCGGCCTCGCGACCCCGGCTCAGACGGTCCCGATCTTCACGGTCGAGTCGGGACCCGCAGCCGGCGTGGTCGGCAGTGCCCAGCTCGCCGGCGATCTCGGTGTCGCCGATGTCATCGCCACCGACGTGGGCGGAACAACCTTCAAGGTGGCCGTCATCGAAGGCGGCAAGTGGTCCTACGCCAAGGAAACCATCCTCAACCAGTATCAGCTTCGCTTGCCGATGGTGGATGTCGTTTCGATTGGCGCCGGCGGCGGTTCGATTGCCTGGATCGACAATGGCCGCCTGCGGGTCGGACCGAAGAGTGCGTCCTCCAATCCCGGACCCGCCTGCTACCGGCTGGGCGGCACCGAGCCGACGGTCACGGATGCCGACGTCGTGCTGGGCTACATCTCACCCGAACAATTCCTTGGCGGTCGCATGACCCTCGACCCGAAGAGGGCGGAGATGTCGATCCGTGAGCGCATCGCCGATCCGCTCTTCAACGGCGACGTCACCGCCGCCGCGGCCGGCATCAAACGCGTCATCGACGCGCAGATGGCCGATCTCATCCGCAAGACAACGTTGGAGCGCGGCCATGATCCGCGCCGTTTCGCGATAATGGCTTATGGCGGCTCGGGGCCGGTGCACGCCGGCGCCTATGGCAATGATCTGGGAGTCCGCGAAATTGTCGTGCCGTTCCAGGCGGCGGTGCATTCGGCCTTCGGCGCCGGACTTTCCGACGTCCGGTTCAGCCTGCGATTCTCCGACCCGATGACGCTACCGGTGGCCCCGGAGAAGATCGAGGCGATCTTTGCCGACATGGAACAAAGCGGCGCGCAGCTGCTGGATCAGGCCGAAGTCGCGCAAGTGGACCGCCGTTACGAGCGTTGGATCGAAGCGCGCTATCGCCGGCAGGTGCATACCGTTCGCATTCCGGCACCGGCATCGATCGGATCGGAGAAAGCCGTCGAAACGCTGGCATCCGCCTTCGCAGCCGAATATGAGAGGCTGTTCGGCCCGGGATCGGCCTTGAAGGACGCCGGAATCGAATGCGTCAATTACGGCGTCGACGCCATCGGCGCAGTGCCCAAGCCGAGCGTATTCCGTCGCGGCGGTTCCGGCGCTATCGCTCCTCGCCCGGCCCGGCCGGTTTTCTGTCCGGTCCGCAACGCGATGATCGAAACCCCGGTCTACACCGGCGAAGGCCTGCCCGCGGGCGCCGCCATCGCCGGACCGGCGGTGATCGAGCACCCGTCGACGACCATCGTAATCCACACCGGGCAGAGCGCCCGCATCGACGAATTCGGCAACACCCGCATTGCCGTCACCGTTGTCGAGGAGGCCGGAAATGCTTGACCAGGTCGGAACCCATTCACTGGACCCGGTTACCTTCGAGGTCCTCAATCATAGGCTGATGACCATCAGCGAGGAGATGGGCATCCAGTACATGCGCAGCTCCGGCTCCAATGTTCTGATAACCGGCAACGACGCTGCCTCGGCGGTGATGCTGGCCGACGGATCGCTGGTCTCGGTCGGCCCCTATATCGTCACCCAGGGCAATGTGCTGCCGCTGATCGTGCAAAGCACGCTCGATACGCTCGGACCCGGCGAGGCGATCGAGGAAGGAGACATCTTCATCTGCAACGACCCGTATCTCGGCGCCATCCATCATCCCGATATCGCCACCGTGGCGCCGGTGTTCTGGAACGGCAAGCTGGTCGCGTGGGTCGGCGCATCGGGCCATCAGCTCGACAATGGAGGGATGGATCCCGGCGGCTTTTCGATCAAGGCGGTCGACACCCACCAGGAAGGCCTGCGCATGCCGCCGGTGAAGATCGTCCAGCGCGGGGTTGTCCGCGAGGACGTCCTGCGCTGGATCCGCAATCAGGTGCGCGATCCCCTGGTGGCTCTCGACATCAAGGGCCAGATCGCCTCGCTCAACAGCGGGCGACGGCGGCTTCTGGAGCTGTTCGAGCTGTGGGGGGAGGACACCGTCAATTTGGCAATGGAGCGGTGTATCGACTACGCCAGGGAGAAGCTCGAGGCGCGGCTTTCCGAGCTGCCCGACGGGACCTGGCGCGAGGTCCAGTATATCGATCATGACGGCCACAATCCGGAGATCTACAAGATCGTCTGCACGCTGACCAAGAGCGGGCAGCGCCTGGTCTTCGACTTCACCGGCACCAGCCCCAACGCCCGCGGCCTGATCAACTGCACCTTTGCCGGGCTGCAGGCCGCGTGCCTGACCGCAACCTATCTCAACCTGTGCTGGGACAGCCCTTGGAATCGCGGCGTGCGCGATTGCATCGACATCGTCAGCGAGTCGGGCACCGTGAACAATTGCGCCTATCCCGCGCCATGCGCGATGGCAACCATCTCGGCGGTGATCGTCACCATCGATGCGGCGTGGCGCTGCCTGTCGCAGATGGTGCTGGCGAGCGACAAATATGCCGACGAAGCCATGGCCGTATGGTCTGGCACCTCGATGGCGCCGATATTTGCCGGGATCAGCCAGCACGGCTTCCACTTCGCCGCGACCGAGATGAGTCATTTCGGCGGCGGCGGCGGCGCCCGGGTCGATCAGGACGGCGTCGATACCGCGGGCATCGTCTTCAACACCACGCCCAACATGCCCAATATCGAGGATCAGGAAGCAGAATACCCGGTTCTTTATCTTTTCCGCCGCCACCTGCGCGACTCCGGCGGTCCTGGAATGTTCCGTGGCGGGCGTTCTGGCGAACTGGCCTACACGGTCTACGATGCGCCGGAAGGCCAACTCGATGGTTTGTTTGCCGGCACCGGCGCGGAAATGCCCAATGCCATCGGATTGGCCGGTGGGATGCCGGGATCGGCGATCTCGATAGCCCGCGTCGTAAACACCGACCTTGCCGAGCGCATCGCCGCCGGCGAGGAGCTGCCGGTCGAGCTCGCGGCGATCTCGGGCGAGCTCGAATGGCTGTGTTGCAAGCACACCCGCAGCCCCATTCTCGCCGGCGACGTCTGGTACCACAGTTGGCAAGGCGGCGGAGGCTTTGGAGACCCCCTTCTGCGCGATCCGGCTCACGTGGCTGGCGACGTCGAGCGCCGGGCCGTCTCGGTCGGCGCCGCGGAGGATATCTACGGGGTCGTCATTACGAAGACCGGCGGCGTCGATGAAGCGGCGACGGCTGAAAGGCGCAAAGCACTCCGCGATGCCCGTCTTTCCGAGGCAGAAGAAGCGAACCCCGGAGATGCGGTCATCTCTTTCGCGGGGAGGCGCCGCATCGAATTTGGTCCGGCGCTTGTCGTCGATCCGGAATCAGACTCCGTGTCATGCCCGCAATGCGGCCATCGCCACTGCGGCACGAGCGACAATCTTCTGACCCATCTCGGCCTTGTGCGATCGCCTCTCGGCGCCGCTGGCCCGGTTCGCGGCCAGGCCTACGACCGGGGTCGGTTCGAGTTGCGCCAATTGGTCTGCCGCGGTTGCGGCGGACTGGTCGACGTTCAGGTCGGTCTTGACGGCGGACCGCTGAGCTTCGCACGGCCGCACCGTGACTGAGGAGGAACGACGATGACCGATCTGCTCGTCCGCTTCGCCGGTAAAATCAGCGCGCCTTTCCGCCCCGGATTGCTTGTCGGCGACACTGTCCATGACATCAGCCGGCGTTATCCAACGATCGCGGCCTTCCTGGCTGCGCATAGGAATGGCTGGGATTCGGAGACCGAGCTGCAGAAAGACGCACCGGCCCTTCCCCGGTCCGACGTGATTCTTGGTCCGCCGATCGATCCTGGATCCCTCGTCTATGCAGTCGGCGCCAACTATCACAAGCACGCCGAGGAAGCCGGTCTCAGCGTGCCGGCCCAACCGCTGATATTCACGAAGCCTTATACCGCGCTTGTTGGACCCGACGAGGCGATCGAAATTCCGCCTCTCAGCGAGCAATTCGACTATGAAGGCGAGATGGCCGTGGTGATCGGCCGGGACGCCAAACGCGTCTCCCGCGACGCGGCGCCAGAATACGTGGCCGGCGTTACCATACTCAACGACGTCACCGCCCGCGATCTACAGTGGGTGGAACTCGGCAAACATTCGATCGTG
>JAUYJB010000076.1 GCA_030688605.1 Hyphomicrobiales bacterium | reverse complement strand
GGAGCGCAAGGCGATGGTCGTGCGCGGCCACCCTGGTCTGAGCTTGAGCCGTCAATGCAAGGTTCTGTCGATCGGCCGCTCGTCGCTCTACTACGCGCCGAAGGGCGAGAGCCCTGAGAACCTGGCGCTGATGCGGCGGATCGACGAGCTGTTCCTGAAGTATCCGTTCTAGGGCTCTCGCCAGATGGCGCGGCAGCTGCGCCGTGATGGCATTGCCGTCGGCCGTCACCGGGTGCGGCGGCTGATGCGCCTCATGGGGCTGGAGCGGAGTTTCGAGTTTCGGCGGTTTCGGTGCGGTTTCGGTGACAGGCGGAGTTTCGGTGACAGTGCATTTAATTCGGTCAATACGCTCTGCGGGCGTTTCGGTGACAGTACATTTAATTCGGTCAATACGCTCTGCGGCGATGGACAATTAAGTGCACTGTCACCGTAATTGCGTAATTGAATATACCGTTCCATTCCGGCAATTGCTGTGACGTTCGCCGCAGCTATGATAGGATTCCTGAAGTCAGACAAGGTGTCAGCATGGCCAAACCGGTAATCTTCACGATTTCCGCCGCGTGGGACGACGAGGCGGCGGTGTGGACCGGACATAGCGACGACATCCCGGCCGCCGCCGAGGCGCCGACGCTCGACGGACTGTTGGCGAAGATATCGGCGATGGCGCTGGACCTCCTGCCCGACAATCATCCGGGCGTCGATCCCGCCTCGCTCTATCTGCAGATCACCGCGTTGCGCGAAGCCGAGCCCGCAGCCGCCTGAATGGCTCCGCAGTTCGATCGGCCGCTGCGCGAAGTGTTGCGCGCAGCGGGATGCAGGCTCGTCCGGCAAGGCAAGGGCAGCCACGAAATCTGGCACAGTCCGATCACCGAAAGAAACTTTCCCGTACCGGTTGGAATTGCCAGCCGCCACACGGCCAATGCCGTTCTGCGGCAGGCGGGACTGCCGAAGGCGTTTTGATGCCGCGCGAATTGCACTCGGTTATCGCAACCGGCGCGGCCCGGATAAGCTCACAGGGCGGATTGGCGCGGCGTCATCCGCCGTTCCGGCCGGCAACATGGCGGGTTACGGCTTCGCCAAATCCGCCCTACGAATCTGATCGTATACGCCTACCAAATTCTTCCATCGGAGAAGACTTATTCGTGCACGCCGTCTACCCCAAATACCCGCCCTCCGAGAGATAGGCGATGATCTCTTCCGCGACCGCTTCCGGCTTGCGGTCGGTGGTGTCGACGCGGATCTCGGCGTCGCGGGGGATCTCGTAAGGCGAGTCGATGCCGGTGAAATTCTTGATCTCGCCGGCCATCGCCCGCTTGTAGAGGCCCTTGGGGTCGCGCGCGGCGCACACCTCGATCGGCGTGTCGACGAACACCTCGACGAACTCGCCCTTGTCGACCAGCTCTCGCGCCATCCGCCTTTCCGAGCGGAACGGCGAGATGAAGGAAACGAGCACGATCAGCCCGGCATCGACGAACAGCTTCGCCGTCTCGGCGACGCGGCGGATGTTCTCGACCCGGTCGGCGTCGGTGAAGCCGAGGTCGCGGTTCAGCCCGTGGCGCACATTGTCGCCGTCGAGCGTGTAGGTGTGGCGGCCAAGCGCGTGCAGCTTCTTCTCCACCAGATTGGCGATGGTCGACTTGCCGGCGCCGGACAGGCCGGTGAACCACAGCATGCACGGCCGCTGGTGCTTCATCTCGGCGCGCGCGCCCTTGTGAATGTCGAGCGCCTGCCAGTGCACGTTGGTGGCGCGCCTGAGGCCGAAGCGGATCATGCCGGCGGCGACGGTGGCGTTGGTGAACCGGTCGATGAGAATGAACGCGCCGGTGGCGCGGTTTTCCTCGTAGGCGTCGAAGGCGATCGGCTCGGCGAGCGACAGGTTGCAGAAGCCGATCTCGTTGAGATCGAGCGATTTGCTCGCCAGTTCGCTGAAACTGTTGACATCGATCTTGTGCTTGAGCCCGGTGACGGTGGCGCGCACCGTGCTGGTCCCGCATTTGAGCTGGTAGGGACGCCCGGGCAGGAGCGGGTCCTCGCTCATCCAGATGATGTGGGCGGCGATCTGATCGGCGACCTCGGGTCGCGCGTCGGCGGCGCAGATGAGGTCGCCGCGGCTCACGTCGATGTCGTCCTTGAGCACCAGCGTTACCGCCTCTCCGGCGCCGGCCTCGGCGATCTTGCCGTCCATGGTGACGATGTCCTTGACCTGCGACATGCGTCCCGACCTGGCGATGATGACCTTGTCGCCGGCGCGGAGCGAGCCGCTCGCCACGGTGCCCGAATAGCCGCGGAACTCCGAGTTCGGCCGGTTGACCCACTGCACCGGAAAGCGCAAGGGCGGCTCTTCCTTCTCCGCGCCGATTTCGATCGCCTCCAGATGGTCGAGCAGGCTCGGGCCCATATACCAGGGCGTGTTTGTGCTGCCGGCAATCACATTGTCGCCGTGGCGCGCCGACATCGGGATGCCGACCACGGTGGTAAAGCCCAGGTTGCGGACGAATTTCCGGTACTCGTCGTAGATTTCGCGAAAGCGCGCCTCCGAATAGCCGACGAGATCGATCTTGTTGACGGCAAGCACCACATGGCGGATGCCGAACAGCGAGACGATGTAGCTGTGCCGGCGGGTTTGGGTGAGGATGCCGGCGCGGGCATCGACCAGGATCACGGCGAGTTCCGAGTTCGAGGCCCCGGTCGCCATGTTGCGGGTATATTGCTCGTGGCCCGGCGTGTCGGCGACGATGAAGCTGCGCTTGTCGGTGGCGAAGAACCGGTAGGCGACGTCGATGGTAATGCCCTGCTCGCGCTCCGCCTGCAGGCCGTCGACGACGAGCGCCAGATCGACGTCGTCGCCGGTGGTGCCGTATTTGCGGCTGTCCGTCTCCAGAACCGCGAGCTGGTCGTCGAACAGAAGCTTGGTGTCGTATAACAGCCGCCCGATCAGCGTCGACTTGCCGTCATCGACGCTGCCGCAGGTGAGAAACCGCAGGATGCCCTTGCTCTCCTGGGCGGCGAGATAGGCGCTCAGCGCCTCCGGCGCGGGCTTCTCCGCGGGCTTGGCCATCAGAAATAGCCCTCGCGCTTCTTCTTTTCCATCGAGGCAGCGGTGTCGTGATCGATCAGCCGGCCCTGGCGTTCGGACGAGCGCACCGTCAGCATCTCGGCGACGATCTCAGGCAGAGTGGTGGCGGTCGATTCGATCGCCGCCGTCAGCGGGTAGCAGCCGAGGGTGCGGAAGCGCACCATTTTCGCCTCCGGCTTTTCCCTCGGCTCAAGCCGAAGCCGCTCGTCATCGACCATGATCCACATGCCGTCGCGCTTCACCACCGGCCGCACGGCGGCGAAATAGAGGGGCACGATGGGGATGTCCTCGGCCATGATGTATTGCCAGATGTCGAGCTCGGTCCAGTTGGACAGCGGAAAGACGCGGATCGACTCGCCGGTCTTGATGCGGCCGTTGAAGAGCGACCACAGCTCCGGGCGCTGGTTCTTCGGGTCCCAGCTATGGCTGGCGCTGCGGAACGAATAGACGCGCTCCTTGGCCCGCGATTTTTCCTCGTCCCGCCGCGCGCCGCCGAAGGCGGCATCGAAGCCATGGCGGTCGAGCGCCTGTTTCAGCGCCTCGGTCTTCATGACCTGCGTGTAGTGGTTGGAACCGTGGCTGAACGGGTTGATGCCGCCGCGCACGCCCTCCTCGTTGGTATGCACGATGAGCTCGAGCCCGAGGCGCCGCGCGGTTTCGTCGCGAAACGCGATCATGTCCTTGAACTTCCAGGTCGTGTCGACATGCAACAGCGGAAAGGGCGGCTTGGCCGGATAAAACGCCTTCATCGCCAGGTGCAGCATGACCGAGGAGTCCTTGCCGATCGAATAGAGCATGACCGGATTGTCGAACTCGGCCGCGACCTCGCGGAAAATGTAGATCGATTCCGCTTCGAGGCGCTTCAGGTGGGAATGGCGGGAGACGGACACGCCTGTTCTTTCTCCAGAACGATTGTTTGATAAAACGTACACCAGCCGCTTCTATAGTCGCACTTCATAGCGCCCGCAAGGTCACGTACACAAGCCAAAGCCATCGCCACGCAGCGATGACGCCGGGTTGCGTCCGGGACCGCCGGCGCGGGTCGGGCGCATGCCCCTTGCAGCTTGCTCGGCAGCGCTGCGACACAGCATCGCACAAGCTTCCGCATCGCTGCGGTCATGGCCGTTGCCGCCTATATGTTTTTGAGCCTATTGTTTTTGCGAATTTCCGCCGTCGATAGAATACGCAAGGAGCGAAAAATGCAGGCCAGGGACATCATGACGACAAGAGTGATCACCGTCGCCCCGGACACCGATATTCGCGAGGCGGCAAAGAGCCTTCTCGACAACCGCATCAGCGCCATGCCGGTCATCGACAAGGACGGAAAGCTGGTCGGCGTCGTCAGCGAAGGTGACCTGATGCGGCGGCCGGAGGCGAGCACCGGGCGGCACCATTCCTGGTGGTTGGACCTGCTCGCGAGCCCGCGCGAGCGGGCGCTCAGATATGTCAAGGAGCACAGCCGCCGCGTTGGCGATATCATGACCCACAAGGTGATCGCGGTTAGCGAGGATGCCGACCTTGAATCGATCGCCGAGACCTTGGAGAAGAACCGCATCAAGCGGGTGCCGGTGGTCAAGGACGGCAAGGTGATCGGGATTGTCAGCCGCGCCAACCTGATGCGCGGGCTGATCGCGCGCGAGGCCGCTCCCCGGCACGCCGACGACCCCACCATCCGCTCGGCCATCGAAGCAGCGCTCGACGAGGTCGGAAACCTCGACAAGTACATCCATGTGGTCGTCTCCGGGGGCGTGGCGCATCTGTGGGGCGCGGTCGGTTCGAATGCCGAAAAGAATGCCGCCCGGGTTGCCGCCGAGAACGCCCCCGGGGTCAAGAGCGTCCGCGACGAGATCCGCGTGCTGCCGGTGAGTCTCAGCCAACTGGTGTGGGCCGACTGACCGCGCCCGGTCGAGCCGAGCCAGGCCGCCCGCGGAGTTGCCTGTAGGTTGAATGCCTTCGACGACCGGTTACCGGTCGCGCGCGCAGGGCTGCGCTGCTCTTGCAGGCTCTTGCCGCCTGCCACCGCTGATCTGGCTCACTCTTTTATCTCGGAAAAATCCAGCGATCGAGAACATTGACCCGGCAGAGGCTTCGGGGAATCATCGCAAGCAGAGCGGCGTTGTAGCTTTGGGGGCCTGCCGTCGCAGGACGTCGGGTCGCGTCTTTTCTTGGACATAGCCTTGTCGAGAGCGCCATGAACGCGCCCACGGTCGAGCTCGTAGGCGCTACGATTTGCGACGTGATCCGTCGCTGGGCTGAGATTCAGCCCGACGCGCCGGCGATCCTGGCCAAGGACCGGCCGCCCCTCAGCTATTCGATGTTCATCGGACGGATCGATCGAGTCCGCGAGGTTCTCAAATGCTCCGGACTCGGGCGCGGCGACCGAATTGCCATCGTTCACGGGCGCAGCGACGAGCTTTCGGTGCTGATCTTCGGGGTCATGAGCGGCGCGACTGCGGTGCCGCTCAATCCCAAACTCACGGCCGCTGAATTCCACAACCAGTTGCGGAGCTGTAAGGCGAAGGCGGTCGTCGTCGAAGACCGCCACCGCGGGGCCGTCGCCGACGCCGCGGCCCGCCTTGAGATACCGTGTTTTGATGCATCTGCATTTGGGCATTGCCCGGCGGGCGATACCGGCGGGGCGCCGCTAACGTCGACATTGTCGAAGCCGGATGATGTGGCCATCGTCTACGGCACCTCCGGAACGACGTCGCGCCCGAAGATCATACCCATTTGTCATCGCAATCTCATGCTCAGAATGGCGAAATCATTCGAATGGATCGCGATAGGCGCGGATGACAGATTTTTCACCTTGAGGCCGCTTTATTACGCCGGCGGTCATACAAACCTGTGCCGGGCGCTGTTTTCGGGCGGGAGCGTTTTCTTCTTCGATCAGGAAAGCAAGAATGTCAGCGCCAGGGATCTTGTCGATTCCGAGGCGACCTGGATGTCCGCGCCGCCGACCGTCTATCGCGCGATCCTCTCCGCCGAAGTCGGCTCCGACGGGCCCTATCGCAACCACAAGCTGCGCTTCTTGAGGAATTCGTCGAGCGGGCTCGATGCCAAGACGCAGAAATCGATCGAGGAGCTTTTCGGGGTGCCTCTCCTGCAGGCCTATTCGATGACGGAAACATGCTGGATTGCGGCCAATCCGCCGAATTTCGCCGGCAGGAAGTTCGGCTCGGTCGGTTTGCCGGTCATCGACGAGATCAAGATCATGGGCGCCGACGGCCGGACTGTCGCTCCCGGCGAGCGCGGCGAAGTTTTCGTGCGCGGCCCCACTGTTTTTGAAGGTTATGAAGGCGATCCCGAGGCCAATAGAGCAGCCTTCCTCGACGGGTGGTTCCGCACCGGCGACGAGGGGTTCTTCGACGAGGACGGTTATCTCGTCTTGACGGGCCGGATCAAGGAAATGATCGACCGCGGTGGCGAGAAGGTCAGTCCGGCCGAGGTCGATGCCGCGGTGATGGAGCACCCGGGGGTCGTCGAGGCCGCGACTTTCCCGATTCCGCATCCGACGCTCGGAGAAGAAGTTGCGGTCGCGGTGGTTCAAGCACCGGGGGCAGCGCTCAGCACCAGAGTGCTCAGCGATTTCCTTCTTGAGCGGCTTGCCGGCTTCAAGGTTCCGCGGCTGTTCGCTTTCGTCGATGTGATCCCAAAGAGCGAGACGGGCAAGCTGCAGCGCGCCAAGCTCGCCGACGCGCTCAAGATCAACGCCGATGCCGGGCCGCCGGCCGCCGAATGGGTGGAGCGACAGGCAACGCCTCTCGAGGTCCAACTTCGGACGATCTGGACCAAGACGCTGCGCCGCGACCGCCCGGTCGGTCTTGACGACAATTTCTTTCTGCTCGGCGGGGACTCGCTTCAGGCGGTGGAAATGTTCCTCGATGTCGAAAGGGCATTGAAGATGCGGCTGCCGGCGGCGGCTCTGTTCGAGGCGGGCACCGTGGCCGAGATGGCGCAGCTCATCGAACAGAGTGCGGTGCCCGGCTGCATCGTGCCGATCCAGCCGCAAGGAAGCCGCCCGCCTTTTTTCTGCGTTCACGGAAATGCGGGCGAAGTGATCGGCTTTCACCATCTTTCGCGACACCTTGGCCAGGACCAGCCCTTTTTCGCCATTCAATCGATCGGCTGGAACGGCGAGACGGTTCCCTTCACCTGCAGCGAGGACATGGCAGCCCACTATATCGCGGCAATCCGCCGGATTCAGCCCGAGGGTCCCTATTATATCGGCGGCTACTCATTTGGCGGCCGGATCGCCTGCTACATGGCCAGGGCGCTCAAGGCGGCCGGCGAGGAGGTCGCATTGCTGGCGCTGATCGATACCACCAACTATGTCGGCCGCATGCATGCGAGCTTGGATGAGTGGCTCGAGCGGCAGGGGGCAAACAAGGGCGCGCGCCGTGGGCTGCAGACCCTGCGCTACGGATGGTTTCGGACGCGCAAGCTGTGCGATGCCGGCTATGCGCGGGTGCGGCGGGCGATCTTGTTCCGGATCTGGGACCATTACCGAAAATCGGGCAAGACCCTGCCGCGCTTCCTGCGCCGGCCCGGCAGCGCCAACCGTCTCGTGCGCCTGGAGCACGCCACCATGCCGCCCTATGACGGCGATGCGGTCTATTTCAGGGCCGAATCGGGGGGGCGTCTGAAGGATGCGCCCGACGTGCGCGATTGCTGGGACCGCGTGATCAAGGGCCGCTTGGAAGTGCGCCCCATCCCGGGCAACCACGCAACCATCATCCAGGGAGCGCATGCCGCGTTCCTGGCGCGCGAACTTGCCGAAAGCATTGATCGGGCCCTGGCTTCGGCAGGGCCGGTGCGCCGCAAAGGTTCTCCAGGATTTTCTGACGCGGCGGCGGAGAAAAATGGTGGGCGTGGCTGGGATTGAACCAGCGACCCCTACGATGTCAACGTAGTGCTCTCCCGCTGAGCTACACGCCCGCAACGGTGCCTGTTCGGGAGGCCCGGCGCAGAGTTCCGCATATATCGGTAAGCACTGCCAGGCGCAAGTCCTGCGGCGGCGTCTCAGGCGGCGATCATGCGCTCCACCTGGTCGACGAGTTCGCGCAGATGGAACGGCTTGGAGAGGATCTTGGCGTCCTTGGGAGCGCGGGAATCCGGGTTCAGCGCCACCGCGGCAAAGCCGGTGATGAACATGACCTTGATATCCGGGTCGAGCTCCGTCGCCTTGCGGGCGAGCTCGATCCCATCCATTTCCGGCATGACGATATCGGTGAGCAGCAGCGTGAACGGCTCCTTGCGCAAGCGCTCGAAGGCGCTGCGCCCATTGTCGAAGGAGACCACCTCGTGACCGGCCTTTTGCAGCGCCTTCACAAGGAAGCGACGCATGTCCTCATCGTCTTCGGCAAGAATGATCCTGGTCATGAGTTGTGCGCGTCCAGCCGACAGGAATTGCCCCAATGGTTGAGCGATTAGGCGCAGCAATTGGTAAACAGCGGGTGAAACGCTTGGAAAATGCTCGCCGCGGACCCACGCACCCATGGACACCGGCGGCACGCCTTGGCTATGTTAGGCGACGATAAAGCACGCCGGCTACACCGCCTCGCACCCGCTTAACGGAAGAACCGCGCATGATCGCAAAAAAGGCGATTCCGGAGCTGGAAACGCCGTTGAGCCTCCAGGTGCCGGAGAGGATTTCCGCTCCGTTCCTGTTTTCCTCGCCGCACAGCGGACGCATCTATCCGCGCGCTTTCCTCGACGCCTCGCGGCTCGACGCCAATACGCTGCGCAAGTCGGAAGACAGTTATGTCGACGAGCTGTTCGAAGGCGTCGTCCCCCTCGGCGTTCCGCTCATAGGGGCGCTGTTCCCGCGCGCCTATCTCGACGTCAACCGCGAGCCCTTCGAGCTCGACCCGCGCATGTTCCTGCAGGCGCCGCCGGCCTATGCCAACATCCGCTCGGCCCGGGTCGCGGGCGGTCTCGGGACGGTGCCGAGGATCGTCGGCGAGGGTCAGGAGATCTATGCCGGGCGGATTCCGATCGACGAGGCGACCGGCCGGATCGAGGGCATCTACAAGCCCTATCACGAGCGCCTGCGCGGCCTCGTGGCGGCCACGCAGGCCCGCTTCGGCGTCGCGGCGCTGATCGACTGCCATTCGATGCCGGCCAGCATCCGCGTCGGCGATTCGGGCGTGCGGCCCGACTTCATCGTCGGCGACCGCTTCGGCGCCTCGGCCTCGGCGGCGATGACCGAGGCGGCGATCGGCATCCTGATCTCGCTCGGCTATACCGTGGCGCACAACCAGCCCTATGCCGGCGGCTTCATCA
>JAUYJB010000075.1 GCA_030688605.1 Hyphomicrobiales bacterium | reverse complement strand
ACAGGGCAGCGCCAGGACCGGGCTTACAGGGCGGCGCCAGGGCCGGGCTTACAGGGCAGCGCCAGGACCGGGCTTACAGGGCAGCGCCAGGACCGGGCTTACAGGGCAGCGCCAGGACCGGGCTCGCAGGGCAGCGCCAGGACCGGGCTCGCAAGGCAGCGCCAGGACCGGGCTTGCAGGGCGCCAAAGAGAAATGGCGCCGGCTATGGCCAGCGCCGCAAATACGCCGCGGGTGCGCCGGGATCAGATCAGGCGCACCGGCCAAGAGAGATTGAAGGCCAGCGGGCCAAGGGCCAGGACCGCAACGCCGGCCCAAGGGACACAGCCAAAACCAAGCCATTCCTCTAAGTCAGTAGAACGGCGAGAAATCCAGAAATCGAAACGCCCATAGCGCCCGTTTGAAATGTTTCCAGTCATGTGCTCTTTACTCCATCTAGTGGAAACACAGCTTAGAATACACATAACGCCCTGCAAGTCAAGCGCGGCGCAACGATACGATTATTGGTGCACGATACGATATTCTAATCGGCGGTCTGACGGTTAGGTAATACTTGAGACCACTTACACGTCATTGGTATTTCGAGCCGGACGGTTCCTGCATATGGGCGCGCACGCGCGCCAGATTGCGCCAGCCGGGGTCGCCAAGATCGGCGGCACGGCCAGGGGCTCCCGCCGCTTAGGCGCTGCCGCCCGTTCGGTTTCCGTCGCTTAGGCGCTGCCGCCGGTTTGGTTTCCGTCGCGTCGGAGCTTGGGCGATGCCGCGGCCGGGCCGCTCCGGCGCATAGATACTTCCCCGCACAAGCGGCCAGCCTCTCGCGCTTGGTCCGGCGATCTGGCGGGCGCGTCTCGCATCCCTGCAAAACGGCCGCCGGGGCGCCCCGCCCCCGGCCCCGGTGGCCGGAGGGGTTGTAGGGGATGGAAGGAACCGCGTTGGAAGGGCGTTGGAAGTCTTGACAAACGGCAGGTTTCCGCCATTTCTGGCGCCTCGGTTTCCAACGCATTCCATCGACCTGTTTTCAACGTTGGAAGGGCGTTGGAAGGGCGTTGGAAGGCTCGCGGTTTTGTCGAGATGAAGCGCGGCGCTGCCAGCTACTTAAGCGGTTTATTCGCCTTCTTGAATTCTGCGACGGCGCGCTTTCTCACACGATCGATCGCCTCATTCAGTATCGTAAGGAGGGGGTCCGGCGGCGGCGGGGGCGGTAGTTCATCTTGGAATGCGCACAGCCGTTCGACCAATCTATCCTTACCGTCAAGCCGCCGAAAGCGCTTGATCACGCACGAATCAATCACCAGTGCGCCGATAATCGAAGTGGCGGGAACATCGCCGACATGACACGCTTCGACGTAAGGAATGACTTTGCAGCTACGGAAACCCTCGTTGTCGGTTTTCGCGCGGAACTCTGCCGGGTCTATTAGGCTGTCGCCAAGTGCATCTCTGTTGATTTCCAACCAGACGGCAAGGCGCCCCTGTTGCGGGCGGCTGAGCCATTCCAACCAGTTACCTTGCTGCTTCGCGATGTCACGTTCGGTTCCGTTGAAATCGAACAGGCTGACGCCACAGAGTTTACGAGAAAGAGCGGTCTTATATCGCTTTGCCGGTAGGTCTGACCGTATCGTGCCATCCGACAAGATCGCTTCAAGTGCTTGCAGGTCGGTAGCGTGCCAGAGCCGGCCTTTAAGCGCGGCCCACAGCTTAGTTGGAATGCTGATTTCGTCTTGCTTCACGCTGCATCATCTTCGGCTGCCGCATCGACGCGGGCTATGCGGCTCCGCCGCTTGGACGGCGGCCCGTCCGTAACGACTTCGATTTTGCCCTTCGCGAACAACCGGTTCATCGCGTCCCTAAGCTGCCACTTATCTGTCATTCCAGACCGCTCGTCATTGGCGAACAGTGCCGGAGCGTAGTTCCTGCCGGGCGCATCGCCTATGTTTCGCCCTTCGGCGCTGTAGGCGTCAAGCAAGTTCATAAAGGCGCGCTCGGCGTCTTGCGCCTGTTCGCGGGCGCTCTCTGCATTGTGCCCGCCCTCCGGCAGGAAAATGCCGTTGGTCCATTGCAGCGGTATTTTCCCGCCGGCCCGGCCATAATTGGCTTTCATGACCGTCAGTAACCGCCGATCGGGGTTGCGGCGCATAGCGTCCGCGTTTTCGCCGCGATTGAGATAGAGCCTCGATCGAACCGAGTTGTTCCAGTGCGTCGAGCCGGACGAACCGGCCGCGGAAGTGAACTCGTTTTGAGATGCAAGACCGGCGCGGCTCGGATGCGCAAGGGCAAGAACCGCCGCGTCGTATTGGATCGCCGCTGCCCGGAGCAAGGCGACGAAAGCCCGCACCTGACCGCGCACGTTCTCATTGCCCCCGAAAATGTCCGTGAGGGTATCGAGCGCCACGAAAGAAGGCCGGAAAGCGGCTATCTCTCTCACGAGTTCGTCCCACAGCGGCGTGGCCTTTAACCGATCGTTGCGGTCAGTCGCGGCGAGCGTCGCGCCGCTGGCATGGTCGGCCAAGGATATGGCTTTGAGGTGGCCGCCCAGGTCGCTCAGGCTCAAGCCCTCGAAGCTGGCGATGTCGGCCAGGCGCCGGTGCAGTTCGTCGCGATCGTCTTCCGCCGTTAGGATCAGGGCCTTGGGCCGCGCCGCGGTCACGGGCCGGCCTATCCAGTCCCTCCCCGCCGCAACCGCGGCGCCAAGCTGCATCATCAGCGTGCTTTTGCCGGTGCCGCCGTCGCCGTAAAGCAATGTCACATTCTTGGCGGGGATCAATCCCTCGACAAGCCATTCCCGCTTGGGCACGGGCCGGCCCGCCAGGGCGGCAAGATCGAGGGTCGCGCCGGGCAGCACGGCCTTGCGCTCGACCGCCCGATTGTCGTTGGCCCCAATGTGGTCGATGTCCGCGTCGGTCAGAACGTCGAAGTCGACGGCCGCCGACTTCGAGCCGGGGCTGTTCTGCCCGTAGGCGTATGCGTTGCGGCAAATCGTATCCAATTCTTCCGTCGACCATTCCGGCTCGCACCGCCTATTCCATGCGCCGAGCAGCATTGACGAGGCCATCCATTCCGAGATGCCCAGGTCGCGCAGGCGCGCCGCGGTCCTATACGCCCGGTCATTCCCCCCTTGGCCTTCTATCGAGGGTGCCGCCTCCTCTAAGTAGGCTTCCGCGGCCGACAAGGCGGATGGCGTGTCGAGTTCTATGGCCGCATCGAGCTTGACCGGCTTGGCTGTCGCGGCCGCGGCGTTTAGGGCACCGACCAGGGCCGCGGGTGCGCCTGCGATCGGCGCCCGGTCAAGGAATTTATAAACACCTTCATCGGTGGTCGAGCCGACGGCCACGATGTAGCCGCCCTCGCCCCTGATATCTACGCCGCTGGCGATTTTCGATGCTGAGTTCCTCGCCGGCTCCCGCGTGGCAAACACGAGATGCATACCCCCCGATGGCGTGACCGCCGTCAGGGTGCGCGGCGGCTCGCCGCCAATGAGCTTCGCGAATTCGGTAATCCCGTCCTTGCCTCGCACGTCGAGGTCGACCGCTACGGCATAGCCGCCGGCCGGAAGCGGGCGCCCCATTGCGAGACCCAGGTTAAGCCCTTTCGTAATCCACTTCCCGATTTGCTTGAGGTCGCACGTCGCGACTTGCTGCCAGCCTTTGACGGGCGGGGCCTTGGCGCCGGGCTTGGCGATCGGGAAAACCGGGAGCCCAAACGTTTTGGCGTATTCCAGCGCCGCATCCGCCAGCTGTTTCGATGCCGGCAGCGGGCGGTTCATGGCGCACGCTCCGGGTCGTCCGGGCCAAGCTCGAACATGTAGATGTCGAACAGCACCCGCCGCCTCTCGCTCTCGTACGCTGCCTTGCGCGCCCTGGCGGCCTCTGCTCGGTCCCTGGCGGTCCTCCCGCGTTTCGCACGGGCTATTCGGCGCTCCTTGAGCACGGTTCTGAGTGTTCGGCCATCGAAGCCCGCGGCCTCGGCCTTGAATATAACCTCACCGGCGTCATCGAAACGATCTGCCTCGCGTAGCTTTTCTATGCGCTCGACGAACGAACGCAAAGAGCCTTTGCCGGCGCGGGGGCCGGTTTTGCGTTCACCCTTGCTCATGGCGATTACGCCGCTTCGCCGGGGCGCCGCGAGGAGTGCGGCGTCCGCACGCTCCCGGCAATCCAATCCGTCAGATCGCTCAGTCGGTAATAGACCCGGCCGTTCGGCAACTTGACCCAAGGCAGGCCGCCCCGCCCCGTCGATCTGTTGTTGTGCAGGCTTTGCGGGGATTTCAACCTCAAAAATTTGGCCGTTTCCCTGGATGTAAGCAGAACTCTTTCGGGCTCGTCGAGGAACTTCTGGGCTGCCTTCGGCAGTGTGTCGATGCTCATTACGTAAAACCCCATTATCGAGGCCGAACGGCTCCCGTCCGGCGCGCTGCGCACCCGTTTCGGCTCGGTGTGTCGTATGGGGTATCGGGAAAAGAAAGCCCGGCCCAACGAATGGCGGGACGCGGCGCGGGTGAAAGAACCGCGTCCCGCCTTGGCTTCGGGTCAATCTCTCTCCGTCTCGGCAGCTTACCGGGCAGTAGCGTTTACCCGACAAGAGCATCTCAAGAGCATCGATTGTAACAAAGCTAGGGCCTTATGTACAGCGGTTTTGTGGGCGACCCTTGTAACCTGGCAGAACAGTTTAAGCAGCGGGAGTATGCCCGATTATGTTAGATTATATAAAACGTTTGCTTATCGGCCGGTGTCCACGGCGGCGGGGCGGGTCGTAAGGTCTGAAAAAAGCTATTTGTTTGCAGTTACTTAGATGGCCGGCTTGGGATAATTCGCCCCGCCGTCAAGCTTTACTGTTGCTAGATGGCAACGGCCCGGTCACAATCTTGTGATCGGCCCGGCTGCGTGTTCCGCGCAGAATATAAATGGAGGCTAGCGATGGTGAAGGTTTGGAGGGTCCAGGGGTTCAATAGCTCGGAAAAGATTTTCGAGCGCGACATGCCCGGCGACTTGTCGGAAGCTGAGATATCCACTGTTTTGCAGCGGCTTGTTTGCCGCCACCTGTCGCCGGACGAAATTATCCGCGCTTCTTTGAGGAAGGGCGATCCAGACTATATCGTTCATCTAGAGCGAATGGGCACAGGCCGCCCTATTGAGTTCGGGTATGATCCCCACTACACAGCAGAACTCAAGGAGAAATAGCCCGCGCCCTCTAGGCCAGGGCCTCCTCTAAATAAGCCGCCCACCGCGCCAGCGCCTCGCGCCGCTCGCTGAGATAGATCGCCCTGTTGTAAGTTCCAGCAACGCCGGCCTTGGCCGCCCCGCTGATGTGGTTGACCGCAGCCTCGACGATGTGGGGGGCGATACCAAGCTTCTCGTTCATCGCCGTGACCATCGTTCGCCGCAGATCGTGCCACGTCCAAGGAGCCGGAGCCTTCTTGCCTTGCGCCGCGGCGACGGCCGCAATACGCGCGTCGAGATTGGCCTTCGCCCGACTGAAACCGCTCAATGGCGCCTCGCCAGTCTTTCCGAACACCATCGCGTCGCCGGCGCGCCTAGCCTTCGCGCGGTGCCGCAGGACCGCCGCGGCAGACGGCGCCAGCGGCACGATATGGTCGCGATGGTTCTTGGTGCGCGCGGCGGGGATTTGCCATTGCGGTTCGCCGCCGTCCGGGTCGCTGATTTCGGCCCACGCCATTCCGGCAACTTCCGCCCGCCGCTGGCCGGTCAGGATCAAGAGCCGCACGAAATTTCGCATCGGGTCGGAAAGGTCGGGCAAATCGCTCAACCCGTACAGCACCCGCAAGGCACCGTCGTCATCAAGCGCCGCCAGAACCAAGGCCAGATCGTCGGCCGAGAGAACGCGGTCCCGCGAAGGCGCCGGGTGCCGCGCCTTCATGCGCTCGGTTGGCGCCCTCTCGATCAGGTCGCGGTCAACGCACCAATTGAAGAAAATTCGCAGGTAGGAGAAAGTGTGATTGACCGCCGAGCGATGGCCGCGCTGGTCGATCTTATCGAGTAGCGCCACCACATCGGCGCGCGCGATCCGACCGAGCGGCTTTGCCCCCCATGCCGCCACGCCGGCGCCCTGCAAGACCCGTTTGTATTCCTCTAGGGTCCGGGGCCGCAGCCAGTTCGCTTGCCCGTCAAGAAACCGCTCGACCGCCGCCGAGTAGGTCGCCGCGTCGCGCTCGGCCGCTTCCGCCGCGGGGTCGCGGCCGCGCTGTGCGTATTCTGTCCATTCGCGAGCCTTCCGCCGCGCGCCGGCCAGGGACAGGGCGGGATAGCGCCCCAGGGTCAGGCGCTTGAGCTTCCCGCCGATGCGCTTGTGCAGCACCCACGTTCGCGCGCCGCTGTACGACACCCGTATGGCAAGCGCGGGAAAGAGCGTGTCGAAGGTCTCGACCTGTAGGGGCTTGAGTGGCGGCTTCAACGCCTTGACCTTCGCATCGTTGAGCTTGACCCGTGGCATATCCGGGGGCCTCCGATAGGCAACGCTCAGGCAACACCGACGCGAGTATGCGCGATGAGGCCGCCGAGCGGCGGCGACATCATTCTAGAACACACCCTATTGCAAGACCAACGAATTTTGGCCCTATGGCCAGGGGGGCGAGTATGCGCCATGATCCCTGATTATGGCCCGGTCACAATCTACGAATCTGGGGGTCGGGGGTTCGAATCCTCCCCGGCGCGCCAATCAAATCAAGGCCTTGGATAAGAGTGCGGGCTCTCCGGCTGGCCGGGGTACCAGCCAGCTCCGGCTTGGGGACCCCGGAGACGGTTTCGCGCGCAGCGCGTCAGAACGGATGGAAGACCACCAGCACGATGACACCGATCATCACCACGGTCGGGAACTCGTTGAGGAAGCGGTAATAGACGTGCGAGCGCACATTCTCGTCACGCGCGAACACCCGCACATAATAGACCAGCAGGAAATGATACACCGTCAGCAGGATCACCAGCGCGAGCTTGGCCAGATACCAATAGTGTCCGATCAGCTCGCTCCTGGCCTCTTCCGGAACCCAGCCGGCGGGCAGCAGCACGATCGCTCCGCCCAGCACCCAGCTCGCGATCATCGCCGGCGTGGTGATCTGGTTCAGGAGCCGCCGCTCCATCACCTTGAAGGTCTCCCATGCCTCGCCGTTCGGCGTCGCCATGGCGTGATAGACGAACAGCCGCGGCAGATAGAACAGCCCCGCCATCCAGGAAATGATCGCCATGACGTGCATCGCCTTGAGCGCCAGATACAACATGCCTTTTTCCCTTTGTCCGAGGTTCCCGACTGAACCGTATCGAGGACAGGAGCATTGACCCCGCGGGACGGGGGCGCTGCCCCTGGTAGGAAGGATCGGCCGAGCGAAGCTAGAGCGGTTCATGGTTATAGGGAACCATTTGACCGGGATGATTTTGCGCCGTGGCCAGGCGCGGCTCGCCGGGCGATGCGGTGCATCGGCCAACAGCCGCAACACCGCCACGGCGCAAAAGAACCCGGCCTTCGGTGG
>JAUYJB010000074.1 GCA_030688605.1 Hyphomicrobiales bacterium | reverse complement strand
GGCTCGGCCCTTTCATCCGCTCTCCGCAAGGACTTTCCATCATGACCATACTGACATCCGCGGCCGCGCTTGCGGCCGTTTCCGTTTCTGCGTCTTCCCCCCTTCATTCCTCCGCACCGCCCGATCGCGCCCCGGCTATATTCGCGGCCGCCGGGGCAATCCTTTCCGCCCTTGAATCCGGATCGCGCCTCGAAGCAGGCGCGCTGCGCGCCGCCATGCTTGAGGCCTTCGGCGGCACCGACGCGCAGGGTTTCTGGAACTGGAAGGACGCCTACGACGCCTGCGAGATCGCGCAGGTTTTGTTCCTGCGCAAATTCGGCGCCGCCATGCAGCGCCGCGCCGGAACCCCGGCGGCGATGTGCACGATGCTGGAGAAACTCGCGACGCTCCTGCCGACGCACACCAAGCGCTCGGCCGAGAGCCAGGCGCTCCAGCAACTCTCCACCCCGATTCCCCTCGCTTTCGTCGCCGCTCATGCGGCCGGATTGTCTCCGGGCGATTTTGTTGTCGAGCCGTCCGCCGGCACCGGCCTTCTCGCCATCCACGCCGAGCTTGCAGGTGCAAGTCTCGCGCTCAACGAGCTTGCGGACACGCGCGCAGCGCTTCTCGGCCTCGCCTTTCCCGGCGCTTGCGTCACCGGCCATGACGCGGCGCATATCGACGACCATCTCGGTGCGGATTTTCGTCCGTCCGTCGTCCTGATGAACCCGCCTTTCTCTGCCGGGGCGAAGGTTGAGGGACGCGTGGCTGACGCCGCCCTGCGGCATGTCTCCTCGGCGCTCGCACGCCTTGCCGAGGGCGGCCGGCTCGTCGCGATCACCGGCGCGAATTTCTCGCCCGAGAACCCGTCCTGGCGCGATGCCTTCATCCGAATTCAGGAACGCGGACGCGTCCTCTTCTCCGCCGCCATCGACGGGCGCGTCTATGCAAGGCACGGCACCAGCGTCGATACGCGCCTCACCGTGATCGACCGTGTCCCGGCCGATCATGCGGATGTCTTTCCGGCATCGCCGGGTAAGGCCGACGACGTTGCGACGCTGCTCGGCTGGGTCGAACGGGACGTCCCGCCACGCGCGCCCTGCACGGCATCGGGCGGCATTGCGCCACGGGCGCCGTCTGCCGGGCGAAGTGACGCGCAACGAAACGGCGCGTTTCGTTCGGTGACGGCTCCGGCAATGCCGGTAGCGCCAGCGCTCGATGCGATCGAACTCGCCTACGAAACTTGCGAGTGGCACCCCGCCGAAGGCGGACGGCTCACGGAATCGATTTACGAAGGATACAGCCTTCAATCGATCCGCATCCCGGACGCGCAGCCGCACCCGACGGCACTCGTGCAATCGGCGGCGATGGCCTCGGTCGCCCCGCCCAGACCGTCCTACCGCCCGCATCTGCCGTCCGGACTCGTAGCTAGCGGCCTATTGTCCGACGCGCAGCTTGAGAGCGTGATCTACGCGGGCGAAGCGCATTCCGGCCATCTCGCCGGATCATGGACGGTTGATGAGAGTTTCGACAATGTCTCCGCCGCGCCCGACGATGCCGAAAGCGCCCTGCGCTTCCGGCGCGGCTGGTTCCTCGGCGACGGCACCGGCGCGGGCAAGGGCCGTCAGGCCGCCGGCATCCTGTTAGATAACTGGCTCAAGGGCCGCCGCCGGGCGCTCTGGATCTCGAAATCCGACAAGCTGATCGCCGACGCGCAGCGCGACTGGTCGGCGCTCGGGCAGGAGCGGCTGCTGGTCACGCCGCTCTCGCGCTTCCGGCAGGGCACGAAGATCAAGCTTGATGAGGGCATCCTGTTTACGACCTATGCGACCATCCGCTCGCAGGAGCGTGAGGGGAAAGCCTCGCGCGTCAGCCAGATCGTCGAATGGCTCGGGCGCGATTTCGACGGCGTCATCATCTTCGATGAGGCGCACGCGATGGCCAATGCCGCGGGCGGCAAGGGCGAGCGCGGCGACCAGGCCGCCTCGCAGCAGGGCAAGGCGGGTCTGCGGCTTCAGCACGCGATGCCGAACGCCCGCATCGTCTATGTCTCGGCGACCGGCGCGACGGCGGTGCAGAATCTTGCCTATGCCCAAAGGCTCGGCCTTTGGGGCGGGGAGGACTTCCCGTTCGCCACGCGGCCCGAGTTCGTGCAGGCGATCGAGGCCGGCGGCGTCGCCGCGATGGAAGTGCTCGCCCGCGACCTCAAGGCGCTCGGCCTCTACGCCGCGCGCTCGCTTTCTTACGAGGGCGTCGAATACGAGTTGACCCTGCACACGCTCACGCATGAGCAGATCGCCATCTACGACGCCTATGCAGGCGCCTTCCAGGTCATCCACAACAATCTCGACGCAGCGATGGAAGCCGCGAACATCACCGGCGCATCCGGCACGCTGAACAAGCAGGCGAAATCTGCCGCGCGTTCGGCTTTCGAATCCTCCAAGCAGCGCTTCTTCTCGCATCTGATCACCAGCATGAAAACGCCGACCCTGATCGCGAGCATCGAGCGCGATCTCGAGGACGGTCATTCTGCCGTCATCCAGATCGTCTCGACCGGCGAAGCGCTGATGGAGCGGCGGCTTGCGGAGATTCCGACCGAGGAGTGGAACGACGTTCAGGTCGACATCACCCCGCGCGAATATGTGCTGGACTACCTTCAGCACTCGTTCCCGACGCAGCTCTTCGAGGAATTCTCCGACGAGGAGGGCAATATCTGCTCGCGCCCCCTCGTCCGCGACGGCCAGCCGGTTCAGTGCCGGGAGGCTGTGGAGCGCCGTGACGATCTGATCGCGCATCTGGCTTCGCTGCCGCCGGTGCCGGGGGCGCTCGACCAGATCATCCACCGCTTCGGCACGGACCAGGTCGCGGAAGTCACCGGCCGTTCGCGCCGTATCGTGCGGAAGGTGGGATCGGACGGCGTCGATCGTCTGGCGGTGCAGAACCGCGCGGGCTCGGCCAACCTCGCCGAAGCGCAGGCATTCCAGGACGACGAGAAGCGCATCCTCGTCTTCTCCGACGCCGGCGGCACCGGGCGCTCCTACCACGCCGATCTCGATGCACGGAACCGGCGGCTTCGGGTGCATTACATGCTGGAGGCCGGCTGGAAGGCGGACACCGCCATTCAGGGCCTTGGCCGCTCGAACCGCACCAACCAGGCGCAGCCGCCCTTGTTCCGGCCGGTGGCGACCGACGTCAAAGGCGAGAAGCGCTTTCTCTCGACCATCGCGCGGCGTCTGGACACGCTCGGCGCCATCACCAAGGGCCAGCGCCAGACCGGCGGGCAAGGGCTGTTCCGCGCCGACGACAATCTCGAATCCGCTTATGCGCGCGATGCGCTCCGCCAGCTCTACGCGCTGCTCTACGCCGGGAAGGTCGAGTGCTGCTCGCTCGGCGCATTCGAGGAGTCGACCGGCCTGCGGCTGACGGATAGCGACGGCACTTTGCGCGAAGAGCTGCCGCCGATCACCACGTTCCTGAACCGCATGCTGGCGCTGACCATCGCCATGCAGAACAGCCTGTTCGAGGTGTTCGAGCAGCTCTTGAGCGCGCGGATCGAAGGCGCGATCGCGGCCGGGATCTACGACCGTGGTCTTGAGACGCTTGCCGCCGACAGTTTGAGCGTGAAGGAGCGGCGCACGGTTTACACCCATCCCTTGAGCGGCGCGGAAACCCGCATCTTCACCCTCGCGCGACGCGACTGGAACCGCCCGGTCACGCTGGCTGAGGCAATGGCCCGCGCCGATGCCGGGAATGCGCGGCTTCTGCTCAACGAGCGCTCACGCCGTGCCGCGCTCGAAGTCCCGGCGCCAAGCCTGATGCTCGATGACGGCTCGATCGAGCGGCGCGTCCGGCTGCTGCGTCCGATGGAGCAGCACGCCTTCGCCAAAGCGGCGCTGGCCGAGACGCTGTGGCAGGAAGCCGATCGCGATCAATTCGCGAAAGCCTGGCAGGACGAGATCGCCACGCTGCCGGAATTTACCGACAGCACGCTTCACATCGCCACGGGACTGCTGCTGCCGATTTGGCGGCGGCTACCGGATGAGAACTGCCGCGTCTACCGGCTCCAGACCGATGACGGCGAGCGCATCGTCGGGCGGCTGGTGTCCCCGGCTACGTTAGGGGCGCTGTGCCGTAATCTCGGCCTCGACGACGTGCCGGATTTTTCGCCCGACGAAACGTGGCAATTGCTCATCGACGGCAAGAGCGTCGTGCAACTTGCCGACGGCCTGCAACTCCGCCGCGTCCGCGTGATGAACGATCACCGCATCGAGCTGACCGGCTTCACCCCCGGCATGCGCGACCGCCTCACCGCCATGGGTCTCATGCACGAGATCATCTCCTGGAAGCTGCGCTTCTTCGTGCCGGTGGGCGGCAGCGGCCCGGTCATTCTCGGCAGGCTCATGGATCGCCATCCCCTGACCGGCATTGCCGATCGCGCGGCGGCGTGAGGACACGGTCATGACCAAACATGACTCGGCCGGCGACCTCGCGCGCGCGCTCGCCCGCAACGCCGAAACCGTCTGCCGGCATTATCTCTCCAACGGAAGGCGCGAAGGGCGCTACTGGCTTGTCGGCGATACCGCTAATAATCCGGGGCGCTCGCTCTTTGTCAGGCTGCACGGGCAGGAGCGCGCCCCAGGATCGACAAGCGGCGCTGCCGGTAAGTGGACCGACGCTGCGACCGGCGATCACGGCGACCTGCTCGATCTCATCCGCGAATGCTGCGGCCTCGCTTCATTCCGGGATGTGGCGGATGAAGCCCGCCGGTTTCTTTGCCTGCCCCGGCCGACCCTGCCGGAGAGCGGCCCGCCGTGGCGGCGCAAAGCGCCTTCCCCCGAAGACCGGATTGCCGCCGCAAGGCGGCTCTTCGCCATGTCGCGCCCGATTATCGGCACGGCAGCCGAAGCCTATCTGCGCCGGCGCGGGATCACGGACCTGCGTGGCACATCCGCGCTGCGCTTCCATCCCGCCTGCTATTACCGCGACGAGAGCGGCATCACACACGCCCTGCCGGCATTGATCGCCGCCGTTACCGATGAGGACGGCCGCATCATGGGCGTTCATCGCACCTGGCTCGCGCCCGGCGGGACCGGCAAGGCGAACGTCGCCACCCCGCGCCGCGCGATGGGCGCCCTGCTCGGGCACGGCGTCCGCTTCGGTTTCGAGGCGGAAACACCAGCCGACATCATCGTGGCAGGCGAAGGCATCGAGACCATGCTCGCGCTGCGCACTCTGATGCCGTCCATGCCGATGATCGCCGGGCTTTCCGCAGCCCATCTCGGCGCACTGACGTTTCCGCGCCATCTGAGGCGGCTCTATATCGCCGCCGACAGCGACGGTGCCGGCCGGGCCGGAACGGAACGGCTGAGCCATCGCGCCATTGAGGCGGGCATCGAGGTGCTGGCGCTGCGTCCCGGCTTCGGCGACTTCAACGACGACCTGCGCCGCAGCGGACCGGATTCCCTGCGTCTGTGCCTCCTCCGGCAGCTTGCGCCGGGCGATGCCGCACGCTTCCTCATCTGACGCTTCCCTTATCTGATGCAGACCTGATCCAGGCCTTTGCGGCTGGCCTAAAGCCGCGCCTGCGTGCCTTTCCTTTTAGAGGCGATCTGGCGGCAGGGCGTCCGGGACCGCAATGGCGGGCGGCGCGGTTTCTTCCCCGCGGGCGGCTCACGCCGCCCGCTTCCTCGCGCACCAAGAAACCTCTTGCCCCCCATCCTCCACTGCGTTCCGGCCACTGCGCTGCGCTTGGGTGCGGACCCGGCCGCGTGCCGCCGGTAGTTCGCCGGAAAGGCCGCGACGGTCGCGGCCGGTCAGCAACGAAAGGACTCACGGTCATGACTCACTCAGACGATGCGGCATTCGAGCCGCACCACGAACGCTCTTCCACCGCCGCGGTCATCGCGGAGCTTCAGCTCTACGGCTACCGCCCACATCAGGACGAGCCGGATGCCCGCCCCTTGCCGGACGAGCAAGCCGTGCACACCGCGCTCATCGACATCTTCGACGCGCTCGTCGCAACCCTTGGCGACACGCGCCTGGAACCCGATCTCGAGAACCTGCTCTGGGGAACGGTCAATCTCTTCCACCGCGCCGCAGACCGCGCGCAGCGCGATCTCGACGACAACGAGGACCGCCAGCGCCGCAGCCAGGATGAGCAGGACGGCTCCGAAATCCGCTCCGTCGAGCTGGAACGGCTGATCGCCGAAGGGATCACCAATATCGAGCGCCGCAACGCGTTCGAATTCATGCGCGATCACGCTGCCGAACTCTTCGATCTGCACACCGGATCAATCTGGTTCCCGCGCGCGGGCTCGAAGGTCAATCACAAGGCGCTCACTGCCGCCGTCGTGGACAGTCGCGATTACATCGCCGCGAAGCGCCGTTCCGAGACGGAAATCCTGCTGCCGGAAGGCACGCGCATCGCCTTCGCCGGCGGGCTCGATTGCAACGACCACCGCGCGATCTGGGATGCACTCGACCGCACCCACGGCAAGCACGCCGATATGGTGCTCCTGCATGGCGGCAGCCCGAAGGGCGCCGAGCGTATCGCCGCCTGCTGGGCCGACAAGCGCAAGGTCCCGCAGCTTGTCTTCAAGCCGGACTGGACACGCCACGCCAAAGCCGCGCCCTTCAAGCGCAACGATGCCCTTCTGGCGACGATGCCCAAGGGCCTGATCGTCTTCCCCGGATCGGGCATCACCGAAAACCTTGCCGACAAGGCCAGGCACCTCGGCATCCCGGTCTGGCGGTGCGGAGGTGCGTCATGAGCGCCGCCGCACACACCACAACGCTTGTCCCGGGAGCGACCGTTTTCGTCTCCGGGTCACGGTCGATCGCGCAGCTCGATGCGCCGGTGGCGCAGCGGCTTGCGAACATCGTGACGCAGGGCATGCCCGTCGTGATCGGCGATGCTCACGGCGCCGACGCGGCGGTGCAGGCTTATCTGGCCCGTGCGGAACACCGCGACGTCACCGTCTTCTGCGCCGGCGCGCGCTGCCGCAACAATGTCGGCGCATGGCAGGTGACGCGCATTCGCGTCGATCCCTCCGTCAAAGGCCGGGCGTTTTACACGCAGAAAGACAAAGCGATGGCGGGGGAAGCCGACTACGGCTTCGTCCTGTGGGATGGCCGCAGCGCCGGCTCGCTCGCCAACATGCGCGAACTGCTCGGCCTGCGGAAGCGCGTGCTGGTCTATCTTGCCCCGGACAGGCGGTTCTTCGTTCTCGGAGACCCCGCCGACCTGCGCGCGCTGCTTCGTCGTTAGCCGGACATTCCGGCCGGACGCGATTTACCGCGACTCTGGCTCCCGGAAGGGGGCCGGTGGTCATTCCCCTCCACCTGTCGCTGATCCTTGGCTCCGCGCCGGACCTATGGCCATCAACCCGCTCAATTGAAAATTGGGGGTCCGCTACGCCTTGCGCGTGCGGCCCTTCCGGCTACCGCCTTCAGGGTGATTGCGGTCCGTCCCGGAGCCACCGGGCGCCTGTTCAGCGGGGAATGGTCCCCGCCCGAAAGAACGGGAGCCAGAAAATGTCGCACAATCTCGAACTCGCGCAGCAAGTCGCCTTCGATCTCGCCACGACCCTCATGGTCTGCGTCATCCTCTTCAAGGGAGAGCTCGGATACGGGGCCGTCCCTTCCGCCGAATTCGACGGCGACCCCGCCACAGTCATCTACGTTTATGACCCATATGCAGCGTGATGCTGGCGAAGCAGGCGGCGTTCGCGCCGCCTTGCTTTTTCAGGTATCGCCATCCTCGGCAGCAAACACCAGGAACGTTCGCTTGACTCGCAGCATGCGATATTCGGCTGGAACCTTGTCGAAGGGGACGCGCCTGCCGCCGGTATAGGTGTCGACAACGTCGCCTTCTATGGTCCCGAATACGTGGCCCATCTCGCCATCGTCATCGCAGAAGGCGAGTTCAAGGTCGGCGCCGACGTGGTCCGCCATCCACTCATCGATGGTTGGGCGCGCCCCGAACGGTCTGTCGTCGAATTTCTCTGCCTGAACCCAATCGCCTCCCAATAGCCTTATCGCTTTCAGCCAGTCGTTGATGTCGTAGTCCGCCCGGGGCTGGGCCGGAATCTCGCGCCCATAGATCTTCGCCGCCCGCCGCAGCAGCGCCCCGATCTCATCCGGCGTCTTCCCAGTGACAGCAGCGAGCGCGGTCGGCGTGCAGGAAAGGCCGTCACGCCAGCCCTGAATGTCACCGAGCGCGAAGGCCAACGCATCTTCCTTCTCCGGGGACCGACCACTACGCGGTCCCTTTGGCAGGGCGTAACTTACCACCGGGTCGAATGCGAGTCCGCCCGTGTGCGGAAATCCGGCTGTGCCGCTTTCCCTCTTTTTGCCGGTGTCCCTCGACTGATCACGCCATCAATGACCGGGCGCGCGTCCGGTTCAAGCCGACCCCTTCGGGGAGACGCCGGGGTGTCCCCAACCTTCGCTGCGCTGCAGGCCGGGAGATACCCCGCCCCTGCGTCTGGCCTGAACCGGCCGCTCATTCTCCCGGTCAATCTGTGGGCGTGTCGAGCAACACCCAGCAAAGGAGAAAGACCATGACACAGACTCAGAACCGCACCAGCACGGGCAACGCCCGCAAGTCCAACCCGCCGGCCTTCGTTGCCTACCACGTTTCCGATCAGGGCCGCGGCCGCAAGTTCTGGACGCGCCTCGGCGGTGCCTGGACGCACAAGAGCGGCGAGGGCTTGACGATCTTCGTCAACGTGCTGCCCATCGATTTCGACGGTCGCATCGTCCTGATGCCGCCCAAGGAGCAGGATGAGGACGAGGTCGGGCAGGCGGACACGGCCGCCGATCCCGCGGACGACGAAATCCCGTTCTGAAGCGAGTAAGGGCGCACAGGCGCTCTCAGCCGGTCGCGCCCATCCGGCGCGACCGGTTTTTTTGCGCAAGCCGCGCAAGACCGGTCACAAGCTGTGACCGGTTCCCAAACGCCCCTCGAAGCCCTGGAGGGTTGGCCGGTGGGCTGGCCCCCTCAAGCCGACCGCCTACCTTTCGATGGTGCGTGGATGCCTCGGGTGCGCTTCTGACCCAAGGCGACGGCCGGAGCCCTGACTCTGATCGATTTAGCCACACCAGCGCAGAGCGCCAGATGGACCACACGCTACGGGCTGGCTCCCCGAGCCGCTGCGCATCGCCGAGCATGAAGATGATGCTGTCATCGAGGACGATGACGACGGCTACGACGATCTGTCCGACGACGCGGACGCCGACTGCGAGTCGGACGAAGAGCCCCACGCCGAAGCGACCGAATAGACCTGTTTCAAACCTTCGTCTTATCCACACGAAAAACGCTCCGTCAGGGGCGTTTTTCTTTGCCGACGTTCGCCACTTTGCAACGATGAAGTTATGAACAAGTCAGTAAAAATAATTCCCGAGGCTATGATTGAGCGCCGTATCCATGTCATCCGCGGCCACAACGTCATGCTCGATAGCGATTTGGCCGCGCTGTATAAAGTTACGACCGCCGCCCTGAATCAAGCCATGGGCCGCAATAAGGATCGATTCCCCGAAGATTTTGCATTTCAACTGACAAGTGAAGAATTCCAATTCTTGATATCACAGAATGTGATTTCAAGTTCAGGGCACGGCGGACGCCGAAAGATTCCCTGGGTCTTTACCGAGCACGGCATCCTGATGCTCTCCAGTGTCCTGCGCAGCAAGCAGGCCGCGCGGGTCAATATTGCCATCATGCGCACTTTCGTGCGTATGCGCGAGGCGATGGCCTCTCACAAGGAGCTTGCGCTCCGCATTGATGAGATCGAGCAGAAATACGACGCCCGCTTCAAGGCCGTCTTCGACGCTATCCGCAGCCTCATGGAACCGCCGCCCGTCCCGCAAGAGAAGCCCATCGGCTACATCCACCACGGCGACAACGACGCCGAACAGCGATAGGCACCATGGAAATAAACGAGCGCCGCAAGAACTATCTGATCGCCAAAGCCCTTTGGGAATTCATCGCGCAGGACGGCAAGAAGCCGTCCATCCGGCAGAACCGGAACGACGTTCACGACATGGAAGCGATCCTGGACAGCGACTACCCGGCCGAACTGTCCCTTCTGATGAGAGCCGAAAAGTTCAAGGACCGCTCGGGCGAGTGACGGACGGCGGCACCGGCCCTCCGCGCAAGTCCCATCCTTTCTAACGCAGTAACGGCGAGCGGCGTCCGGTGGACGGCGCGAGCCGTTCCCCCACTCCAAAGTCGAAGCGAGCGAATAAATCCCCCAGCCCCCAACCTCCGTTTCGGCAACCAGCAAACCTGGCGGCGGGCACCACTAATCTTGCCAATACAAATAACCCTAAGTCATTAGTGGACTTACGTTAACACAATCTTTAGTAGTATTATGAATAATAAAAATAGTGCTTAGGATGAATACAAGATGTGCGTGGACTCCCGAACGTTAACCATAGGTTAACATGCCACGCACATCTTGAGGGGACCTCACCCGCTTACGCGAGCCTTTGCCGCAATGACGCGGACAAAGGACGCCGGCCCCCGTTTCACCCCCGGCTTGTCGTCCGCAAGACGGCATCGAGCCTGTTGCGGACGAGCGCAGCGTTTCGCCGCTGCATCACGACCAAGAGCCTTCGCGCCCTTTGGAAACCTGACGGGGAGATTTGCAGCTCTCCCTCGACCCATCGCGCAGCGGTTTCGCCCGCTGCACTGCGACCGGGATGATTTCGCTCTCCCGGACCATCGAGCAAGGGGAGACTTCGCTCTCCCCCCACGCCGCGAAGCGCATTCAGCGCGTGCGGCATGGCCGCCACCTACGGCGGCTTGTTGCAACCCCATGACCGGCGTTTCGCCGCCGGGACACGACCAAGCTCACGGGCCGCATTGGATTGGCCCCAAGAAAAAACAAGAAAGGAAAGCCGATGCCAGATCAGAAGAACAAGAAGCGGCAGCGCAACGTCAAGCGCACGGTGCGATATACGCCGTTCGAAGATGCGCTTGTCGTCGTCAACGCCGACATCGTCGGTCTCACAGTCGCTTCGTACATGCGCCAATCCAGCCTGATCATGCCGGCCCCCGCCGCAGGCCGCAAGCCGACCGTCGATCAACAGCTCACATCCCATCTCATCGCCGTCATGGGCGAAGCGACCACCGCCTTTCGGGACGCGGCGCACCTGGTCGATCCCGATCTCGCCGAGATCACGATGAACAGCATCAACGAGTACCGGATCGTCCTCTTCCAATCGTTGGGGCGCGCGCCATGATGCCGGACCCGAAGTTGATCGCCGACCTTGAACTCACCGTGCGCGTCCTGGCCCCGGCCGCCGATTTGGTCATCGGCGCGCTTGAGGACGGCGCCTGTCCCGGCAAGGTTGCCGTGCTTCTCCAGTGCCTCGCCGTCGCGACCGTGCGCTTTGACCCCGCGGCCGAAGACGATTTCGCCGCTCTGCTGGCGCAGGCGATGCGCGAGGCCGCCCACGATCTCATGTCAGGTGCGCTGACATCAGATGAGACGGCATCATGATCATCGGCGGGCTGCAAACCGGCAATACGCGCTGGCTTGCCGCGCACTTGCAGAACGCCGCTGATAACGAGTCCGTCGAACTGGTCGAAACCACCGGAACCATCGCGACCGACATTGACGGCGCGCTCGCCGAGTTCGATGCGGTCACTGCCGGAACCAGGGCGCGGGAAGGCGTCTATGCCTGTTTCATCAATCCGCCTGAGCCCCTGAGCCGCCTGCAATACGCGCAGGCGCTCGCCCATATCGAAAAGCGCCTCGATCTTACGGGGCAGCCGCGCATTGTCGTTTTTCACGTCAAGCTAGACAAATCGGGAAACCCCCGCGAGCATTGCCATGTCGTCTGGTCGCGCATCGACACCAGGGCGATGAAGGCGATCCAGCTCTCGCACGACCGCCAGAAGCTCCGCCGCTGCGCCCGCGAGTTGGCCGCTGAATTCGGCGTTGAGCTGCCGCCTGGCCTTGCCAATGACCGCGGCGCAGAGCGCTTCAACGATCCGCCGCAGCCGACCCGCGCCGAGAAAGCGATGGAAGCGGCCTCCGGCCTGTCGCGGGACGAGCGCCGCCGCATCATCACCGATTGCTACCGTAATTCCGATAGCGGCGATGCCTTCGTGAACGCGCTTGAGGCGGCAGGCTTCATGCTCGCGCGCGGCGACAAGCGCGTGTTCGTCGTCGTCGATATCGCCGGTCACGTCCACAGCCTGGCGCGCCAGATCGACGGAGCGACGACGAAGGATGTGAAATTGAGGCTTGAGGGATTGACCCTCTCGCTTCTTCCGCCCGCCTCCCGCGCGAAGGTGCTGATGCTCCAGCGCGCCGCCGCGCAGCAGGATGCGGCCCGCGCCGATGACAAGAAAAAGGCGCAGGCGAAAGAAGCGCACGAGCGGCTACGGGCCATTCAGCGCAAGCGCCGCGCCGCGCTCGATCTTCTCTGGCAACAGATGAAGATCCGCCAGATGCACGAGCGGAAGGTGCTGCTCGCGCACATCAAGGCGGAGAAAGAGCACAGGATCGCCCGCCGTCACTGGATGGCGACGGGGCTCGCCCTCTATCTCAGGAAGATCGCGGTCATCCGCCAGCTCATCGAATATTACGAAAAGCGGCGGCAGCGCACGATGGACGAGCAGCACCGGGCGCTCATGGAAGGTCTGCGCCGCCGGCATGACAACGAAGCCGCGGAATTGCGCCGCCGCTATGCCGCGCTCGACCGGTTGGAGCGTCGCGAGTCCCGGACTTTCTCGCAGCGCTTCGGCGCCTACGGCGACACCGACACGGACGATCTGCAACCGGCCCGCCCGGCCGCAATGTCCGCCTCCTATCGGGCCAGCGCGAGATTAGGCCCGGATTCGGATTTGTTCGCGCAAAACGCCGCCGACATCGGCAAGCGCTCCGCTTCCAATTTCTACGCCATTGTCCTTGAGAACGCCGCCGACATCACAGCCGCGGCACGCCCCCGCCAAGAGCCGGCCGACACGCTCCCTCCCAAGATCAACGCCACAATCGGCTTTCACCGGGACTACGGCGCTTTCCGGCAAAACGCTGCCGACATCACCGAACCGGTCGTCAATGTCAGCTTCGTGGCCGACGATGAAACCGCCCGTGACAATCCGGGCGGGCATACCGGACAACCGGACTTTCCGGCCTGGCCGGGCGCGGGGTGAGCCGTGCAGCAGCCGGGTCGTCAGCCCGTCGGTTCGTTACGCGGTCCTCTCCCGTCGGTTTTGCGTGATTGTGCGCGCGTAGCCGCGCCCGCCGCCCCGGTCAACCCGCAAGGGGTTTCCCGCCGCTATTGCGTCGGTGACAGGGACGGCGCTGCCCGGCTGGTCCTCTCCATTCGCAAAACCAACGAAAAGGAGAGGACTATGAAACTACTGACCAAGGACTTGCAGCGCAGGCTGCTTCAGAACGGCGAAATCCGCCGCAAGCTGGACGAAGAGGGCGAGGCCGACGCCGACTTCATTCCCGTCGTGAAGCTGTTTATGCCCGACGGGGCCGGAACCTGGATTCTGACGGAAGTCGATCCGGACTATCCCGATATCGCCTTCGGGCTGTGCGATCTCGGCATGGGCTTTCCGGAGCTTGGCAGCGTTTACCTGTGCGAGCTCGAAGCCTTGCGCGGTGCGCTCGGCTTGCCGGTCGAGCGCGACCTGCACTTTGCGCCCAGCTTCACGATTTCTGTCTATGCCCGCGCGGCATGGGAAGCCGAGCACATCGTCGAGGATCGCGAATCCCTCGAACGCGCCGCCAAGGCGCAGCGCGAGGCGCAGCAAGCGCAAGGGGGTGCGTCATGACCCCCGTCGAAACCATCGCATTCGATCACGGCTTGAGCGCGAACATCTTTCACGATGATTTCGCGGAACGGCCTTTCGCTAACGACGATGCCGTGCGCATCGTCGTCCTGCACCGCCGCTATATCGACCCGTCGGGCGGCGAATGCGGGCGCGATCCGGGCGAGCTTGCCGCGTGGGAATACGAGAACGCGGACGAGTGGTTCACGATCCCGCTGTTCCTCTACGATCACGGCGGCACGGTCTACCGCACCGGTTACAGCAACCCGTTCCACTGCCCGTGGGATTCAGGCCGCGTCGGCATCATCGCATTGCGCCGCGCCCATTGGGGCAACGGCAACGAGTCCGGCGACAAGCTGGCCGCGTACGCGCAGGGCGTCGCCGAGACCTATACGGACTGGGCCAACGGCGAGTGCTACGGCTACGTGCTGTGCGACGGCGAAGGCTGCGAACTCGACTCGTGCTGGGGCTTTCTGGGCCTCGACCATGTGCGGGAGCAATCGGCATCGGCCGCCGCCTGTCTGGCAAAGGCAGGTGCGCCATGACCGCGCACCAATCCACCCGTCTCATGGCCGCCGAACTACGGCTGGCCTACGCCTGCGCGGCAACACGCGGCCTTTATATCGGCACGCTGTTTCTTGACGAAGCCCGGGGCGAGGAGGCCGGCGCTGCGCCGGACGCCCTCTATGTCACCCGTTTCAATCCCTACGACGCAACACTGCTCTATGACGTGCGCCGCTGCCGCTTCCTGACGATCTCCTGGCCCGACTGGTACGAGGCACAGGGCGCGGCGTGGTAGCCACGCCGCCAGATCAATTCACCTCTTTCGTCTTCCGCACCGTGCGCGCCACGGTTTGAATGCCGCCGGGTGTCACGGCGCCGGTCTGCCTGCACCCTCAATCCCGGCAGCAGGAATTGATCGGAGCGCAAACCGTCGTGGCCGGTAGCAGGCTGTTCACAGGTCCGTCACGGCCATCCGTTTGTCTTCGGGCTTCCCTGACATGCCGCCGCGGCGGGACATCATTGCAACTTGCCGCAGCCACGGCCTCACTGTGACGTGGCGACAATCAATTCGCTTTGCGGGCGGGCACGCGCCAAAAAATCTTGCGGCCGGTTTGCCTGCTTTCGTGCCCCTTCGATGTCCGTCCTTCTCCGTGTCCGGGTCGGCTCAATCGATACGCCAAGATGACCATGCGCGCGGCCGGTTCCAGTCGACCCCTTCGGGGAGGCGGCGGGTTCCCCATCCTTCCGCGCCAAGGCTTGTGCAGGACGGGCGATACCCCAATCCCCGCCGCCTGACTTGAACCGTCCGCTTCTCCGCACGGTCATTTCGAAGGGCGTTACGAGCCAACCCAAACAGAAAGGACTAAGACAATGAGCACGAAACAAACCAATAACCGCAAGCAGCGCGACACCAACCCGCCGAAGCTGATCGCCTACCACGTCGAGGACCGTGGCCGCGGCAGGAAGTTCTGGACCCGCCTCGGGGCGGTTTGGGAGCACAAGAACGGCGAGGGCCTGACGCTCTTTCTGAACGTGCTTCCGGTCGATTTCGACGGCCGCATCGTTCTCCTGCCGCCCCGCGAAGAGGGCGAGGAAGTCGAAGCCGCGGACGACGGCGACACCGCCGACGAGAGCGCCGCGGAAGACGAAACCGAGGAGGTGGGCGCGTAACCGCGCCCACTACCTTCTTATCCTCACCAAAATGCGCCCCTGCGGGCGCATTTTCTTTGTGCGGATTCAGCGGTCCGCTACGCTGTTTCGATGACACGACCCTACGGCAAGAGGCCGAAAAGACAGGCATCGAAGAAGACACCGGACAAGATCGACAACACCTCGCTGAAAATCAGGCTGCGCGGCAAGGACGGCGCGCCCTTGTCGATGCAGGAGCTGCAACAGGGACTTTACGACATCGCCCGCAAGCTCAAACCCTATGACGACTGCCGCGCCAAATGGGCGACGCTCTATCTCACAATGGTCGATGAGAACGGCGAGGAAGTCGTCATCGATCCGAAGGGCGAATGGACGCTTTACCCCTATGAGAGCGCCGCCGACGAGCACGGCGTCTAGTCCGTCCCGTAGGGAACGTCCGACTCCCATTCGAACCTGCCGGGCGTACGGAAATCCGGATCGCGGCGGCGGATACCCTCGACGACCAGCGCACCAAGAAAATCCATCAGCTCGGCACCGCCCGTGATGCGACCGCTTTTCGCGGCAGCATCAAACCAGCGCTCGCAGGCGGTCGGCAGCGTGAGCATCATGCCTTCATAGCCACCCGGATCGTCGATCGGCCGGTCGTCGAACTTGCCAAGATTGTGGTCGCGATAGGCTTCAAGGACCTCCACGATCAGCGCTTCGGGCGTCGCCGGCTGGCCGATCTCCGGATCGCACTCGCGTTCCAGATATTCGTGGAGGGCGCGCGGTAGCGTCAGCGTGAGCGTTCGGTCTTTGTCAGTCATGGCTTGGTCGTCTCGCTATCACTGTCCGCGGGGTGTGGTTGCGGCGCCTGCATTGCCTTTGCTCCGCGGACGCGATCGAGTTTCGCCCGGAAGACCTCCGCAACCCGCTGGTGCTCTTTAATGAGTGCCAATTCCCGGCGGATGAATTCCCGCTCGATCGCCCTTCTGTTCTCGGGATCTCCGGTCAACCGATTCTCGCGCTCTCGATGAAGGGCTTCCATCTCCGCCCGCTCTCTTTCCGTCAGGCTTTCCTGTTCGGCCCCGATTTCTTTCAGGGCCTCGGTCAGCTCGAAAATATCCATGCCGTCGAAATCCGGTTCGTCCGCGGGCAGCGGCGCGGCGGCAGGAACCGGAAGCTGCCTTGGCGACCGTTTGGCCGCCTTCGGCCTGGCGGGCGTGCCGTCCGCGACTTTTTTCTCATGCGGCGGCTCCCTTTTCTCTCCTCCGCTCTCTTCTCCGGCATCATCCCTTCCCGACCCCTCCGGTGCATCGGGGATGTCGTCCGCTTCCAGAGTGACGAGATCGTCCTTGGTCAGTCCGTCCATTGTGGACAGGCGCTCCGCCTGCTTCGAAAGCACCTGCTCGAGAATATTGCGGACCGCACGCCCGTTGCCGAAACCCTTCCCTTTCTGCGCATCGAGCGAGCGCATCAAGATTGTGGCTTTCGCGGAGGCTTCGTCGGTCAAGACGTAGCCGGCACTCCCGGCCATTTGCTCGAATATCGCGCGCAGGGCCTTTTCGTCGTAGTCCGGGAAATCGATGAAGGTCTTGAATCGCGACGCGAGTCCGGCATTGGCGTCGATGAAGCGCTGCATGTCGTCGCCGTAGCCGGCGGCAATCACGATCAGCCGGGCGCGATGGTTCTCCATTGCGGCAAGCAGCGTCGTGATCACTTCCTCGCCAAGCGGATCACCGTGCCTCGTCGTATGGCCGAGATGCAGCGAATAGGCTTCGTCTATGAAAAGGATTCCGTCCAGCGCCTTCTTGATCGCAGCGTCGGTCTTGCCCATGCCGGAGCCCCAAGTCTCTCCGGCAAGGTCCTTGCGCGACACTTCTACCAGGTGGCCCTTCTTGAGAAGCCCGAGCTCCTTGTAAACACTCCCGACAATACGGGCGACCGTGGTCTTGCCGGTGCCGGGGTTGCCGGTGAAGACAAGATGCCTTGAAACCGGTGTCACCGGCAGGCCGTGCTCGCGTCGCAACTCGTCGCGCTTGATTTCCGCGACGACGCTGCGCACCTGCTTCTTGACGGCGTCGAGCCCGATCAGCGTCTCCAGCTCCTCCATTGCACTGCCCTTGCCGGATTTCCGTTTCGCCCGCCGTGGGGGTCGCCGCTCCGCCTTTGTGTCGGGTTTTGGCCCCGCCTTCTTCGCCACGCGCTCCCGCGCCTCCCTGACCGCCTTGATCTCGGGCTCCCTTTCACGGCTGCTTGCGTCCTTTGCGAGCAAGCCCTCGATTTGTCCCCAACGATCGGGATCGGCGAGCCGCTTCTGCGCCTTCTCGGCTTTTCGCGCGAGATTTACCTGCCTCTCGTATTGCTTCCTCATTCCGGCCAGCCACGAGGCTGCGCGATAGTAGGCGGGCATCGCGCGGTCCTTGCGGCGCTGGAGCCAGTCCCGCAAGGCCTGCATCTTTCCCGGTCCGGAATGGTCAGGATCGGGATTGTACCAGTTGAGCGGATAGGTCTTGTCGTAGTCGATCCTGCCGAGCAGCATCGGATCGTCGCCGCTGCGCAGGATGATCTGGCGGCCCGTCTCGCGTGACAGGTCCTGTCCGACCTCGGGTCCCTCGCGCAGATTGGCGATGACACGGTTCATGCGGTCACCGACTTTTTCCATGCGGGCCATCTTGCCGAGCATCTGCACGATCTCGTCGGCCGTCTCGCGATCATTCACCCCGAATATCTGCACCGCGCCGGTGTTGGCGATGAAGGTTAGCCAGTTCTTCGGATAGAGCTGTTTGAGCTGCCCGATATTCTGGACGACAGGCCAGAGCTTGAGGCCGTAGCCCGCCAGCAGGCCCGCCGCCTTTTCCATCTGGCTTAGCTTGCCGAGGCTGAAAAACTCGTCGAGCAGGAACAGCACCGGATGCTTCGGCTTCGGCCCGACAGACATGGCGCGGATCGAAAGATTCACGAACAGCCGCATGAAGCGCTTGTGTTCTTCCAGCAGGTACGGCGGCAGCACGACATAGACGGTCATCGGTTTGCGCTTGATATCGCGCAGGTCGAACGAAGTCCGGGAAGTTCCAAGCACCCTGCGAATGGCTTCGCTATCGAGCCAGGCCGTATTGCGCAGCACCGTCGTCATCAGCGAGCCGCGCTCGTTCGGTCCGGCGTTCAGGACCAGCGCAGCGGCGCCCGCAGCCAGACCCGCGGCTTCGTAGTTCCCGCTCATCGATTCTAAAATCGCATCGAACGAGTCGCGGTCCATATTGACGATGTCGCGCAGGTCGGTGAGCGACGCTTTCAGGTCGCCATCCGTGGTCACGAGATGCGCGATGAGGCCGGCAAGGATCTGCTGCGCGCCTTCCGACCAGTGCGTGTCGCCTTCCGTGTCCGGCACGACAAGCGCGTCCGCGATCAGCCCGATATCCTCCGCGACCGTATCGCTCTCCGGGTCGATCATATGCAGCGGATTGTAAAAAACGGAGTCCTCTCCGGGCACGATGTCGAACGGGTCGACTACATAGACCGATTGGCCGAGAAAGCTCGTGACCCGTCCGCCGCCGAACCCACGCCGTGCGGCGGTGACAGCCGCGTTGGTTCCCTTCGGATCGATGACGAGCGCCGACCCCGGCCAGGTCAGAAGGTTGGGTATGATCGCGCTTCGCCCCTTGCCGGTGCGCGATGTCGCGATAGTCAGGAAGCCGCGATCGTCATTAAAGCCGACCTTGCGGTCATAGCCGGGCGAGCTGAAAAGCGACTTGCCGAGCAGCAGCGACCCCGGCCGAGCGGGGCTCGCCCATTCATCGAGAAACCCCGCGAATTGCGCAGAACCGCCGCGGCCAAATCTGACGAAACGGAACAGACGCCGCAGGCCCTTCGTCCAGATGGCAAACCGGGTGGTCAGCCAGGGATAGGCCCAGAGCCCGAGCACCAGGAAAACGGGCGTCATGACGACAGCGAAAGACGTGGTCGAGGTCAGGCCGAACAGCGCGGGGAAGGGATAACCGAAGATGGCGAAAACGATGGATGCAACCGGTATCAGAAACAGAAACGAAAGGGCGAGAAACGTGCCCAGTTCGATCACCGTTCCGCTGACGCGCCGGTAGAAACCGACCGGCGATGACTGTCCGCTGGTCTGGTCCGAAACCAGCAAGGCAACCACCAGCGTCGCCGCCGTCACGATGTAAAACAGCCCCGCAACCGGCGGGACAAGTTCTCCGAAAAATTTGGCCGCGCCATAGACCAGCCCGAAAACGAACAGGAATGCGAAGGCAGGGGTCATGGCATGGTCCTCCAACACCTGGCCGTCGCCATGACACGCCGGAGATTTTCGGGCCGAACAGATAGTAAACGCAACCATTGACGCGGGAAAGCTCAGGGTTACGCTTATGTTAACGGCCTGCGATTCACCAAACGAAGCGGCTTGTGCTTGACCCTGCGCCAGCAGGGTAGCGAGATATGTTTTTATGCCATAAAAACCTCTTGCGGCTGCGCCGGGCTGTGCGAATCACGAGGGCGCCTTTTCGCGGGGGACCAAGCGAAAAGCGCCGCGTACCGGGCAATGCCGCGCCTTTCGCTGTAGCGGAGGGCGCGTATGGCCAGGCCCCGCAAGCAGCCCCATGAACGCCGCAGCGAGGTGGTGCGCTTCACCGTCCGCCCCGCCGAACACGCGCTGATCGCGCAGCGCGCGGCGGCCTCCGGCAACACCGTGTCGGGCTATGCCCGCCATCTCGTCCTGAACGGCCGGATCGTCATCAGGCAGGGCCGCGGGCTTGACCACGCCGCCTTCGACCAGCTTCGCCGCATCGGCGTCAATCTCAATCAGCTCGTTAAGCTCTATCACAGTACGGGCAGCGCTCCGCCCGAGCTCGCCAGCACGGTCGCCGCCGTCGAGCGCTTCCTGATGGAGACCATCGACGGGTCCGGTTCCTGATGGTGCCCAAGGTCGCGGGCAAGGGCAGCAGCTTCAAGGGCGCGGCGCAGTACTACCTGCACGACAAGGGCGCGCTCACCCGCGAGCGTGTCGCCTTTTCCGAAACCCTCAACCTGCCGACCCGCGATCCCGACAAGGCGTTCAAGTGTATGGCGTGGACCGCCGCGCACCAGAACGAGATCAAGGCGCGTGCGGGCGGCAGCATGCGCGGACGCAGGCTCCGCGACCCGGTCTATACCTACAGCCTGTCATGGGCGCCGGACGAGCGCCCCACGCGGGACGAAATGCTGGATGCGGCGAAAGACACGCTAAAGGTGCTCGGCCTGCACGAGCACGAGGCCATCCTGGTCTCGCACCGCGACGAGCCGCACCCGCATATCCACGCGATCGTCAACCGCGTCCATCCCGAAACCGGGATCGCGGCGAAGCTGTCCAACGATCACCTGAAGCTGTCCCGTTGGGCGGAAGCCTATGAGAAACGGCAAGGGCTGATCCGGTGCGAGCAGCGCGTCGAGAACAACGAACGCCGCCGCCACGGAGAGTGGGCCAAGGACCGCCGCGACTACCGCTCTGGCGATTTCTACCGCTGGCGCCGGCAGCAGGTGAATGAATCGCAGGCGCGCCGTCAGCGCGAAGAGGGCAGTCTTACCGAGGCGCAGAAGAAGCGCCGCGACGATCTGCACCGCGACCATATCAGGCGGCGCGAGGCCGCTTTCCGCGACGAGCACCGTCACCGCTGGCGGGCCATCTATCAACATCAGGAACGCGAGCGGCAGAAGCTCGCCTATGAGCTGGACTCGCCGAAGGAGCGGCTGGACCAACTTCTCACCCGCGACAAGAAGCGCGTGCTCCGCTTCGACCGCGAGGACCGCACCGGCTTCCTGTCCCGTGCCCACAAGGCGGCCCTTGAGCGCGAGGAAAAGACCCGCGCCCTGGAGGAACGGCAGCGCCGCTACCGCGCCGAGGTAGCCGAGAAGTTCAAGTCCGCGGACATAAAGGCCGTTAATGAGATCGACGAGCAGTATCAGCGCGACCTTGCCGCACTTATCGAGACCGAACGCCTTGAGCGTGACACGCTCAAGGCCGAACACAGCCGGCAGAGTCAGGAGACGGCGCGGCGCATCAAAGACAGCGCCGACTATCAGGACTACCGCAAGGACAGGGCGGCAAAGCGCCTTGCCCGCAGGAGCAAACTCAAGGACGAACTGACCCGCCCGGGCGGCGGCGGGGTCAGCGATCAATTCCGGAAGGCAGGGCGCGGCGTGGACAGCGACCGTTCTGGAGAGCGCGGCGGAAAGTCCGGCGCGTTTCGCGACAACGCTAATGACATCGGCCGCGGCCGCGAAGGGCGTGGCCGTGACCGTTCGCTCCGGCGCAAGCCCCCCGAAGATCCCGAAAACAAGTAAAGCGTCCGGCAGCATCGCTGCCGGACGCGGGGGCGCGTCAGAGCGGCTGCGGCGCGGGCGCGTGAACGCGGCGCTTGCGCTCGGACAGGATGCTATCGACCGAGAGCCGCGCGTCTTTCCATTCCTCGCTAAACGGTTTGCTGGCCGCGAGAGCCTGGTTGAAAGCCAGCAGCAGGGCGCCGAGTTCGGCATCGCTGCGGCGGACAAGTTGTGATCCTGCGATAAATCTCATTGTTTCCTCCTTCGTTTTTTCGAGGCCCCCGCCATCGGCGGCCTTTCTGCCCACCCGCACACACAATCACCGGGCAAAGGCCCCGTGGCGGGTCGAAGAAAGACAAGGAGGAAGCGGCGGTCCGATCGTGACCGCCCGCAGAAATGAAGATGTTCGCAAGGAGCGCAAATCAGTCTGCCGTCCGTGAAACGGAAGCGGCGTTCTGTCTGTTCGGGTTTCGCGGCGAAGCCGCTTAAGCGTGAAGCCCCCCGCAGGCGACAAGGGAAGGCGCCCGCCTGAAGGCGCCAAGAGTTTCCGCCGCGCAGGCGTGCGTCCCGCCGGGGCGCAGCTATCCCTGTTCTGACGCCGCCCTTCTCCTTTGGCTGTTTTCGTTCCGATAACGTTGGCCGTGGCCGCCGTGCCGCGCAACCGGCCGTCCGCACCACCCCTGCCGCCTGCGGCCCCGCCTTCGTGCTTCGCACGATGGCGCAAAGTGCCTTGGCGCAGGGCCGTGACGGCGGTTGCCCCGTTGGGTGCGCGGCCCGGCTCTGGCCCCGGCCGGGGAACGTTCTTCGAAAACAGCACAACAAAGGAGAAGGACGAATGATCGACTACGAACAATTGAACGCGCAGTGGCGCGAGCGCGAGGAACGACTGCGCGAGGCCAATGACGAGAGCCGGCAGGCGGTCTTTGACGCGCTCACAGGGCTAGGCATTGAGCGGATCGAGATCACCTTCGACGGCTACGGGGATTCCGGCCAGATTGACAATGTCGCCGTCACCGGCGGCAGCGAATCCCTCTCGGGCGACGTGACCGTCACGCGCGT
>JAUYJB010000073.1 GCA_030688605.1 Hyphomicrobiales bacterium | reverse complement strand
CCGATCGGCCCGGCGCTTGGCCAGGCCGGCTTGAACATCATGGAGTTCTGCAAGGCGTTTAACGCCCAGACCCAGAAGATGGAGCAGGGCATGCCGATCCCGGTGGTGATCACCGCCTACCAGGATCGCACCTTCACTTTCATCACCAAGACGCCGCCGGCCAGCTATTTCCTGAAGAAGGCGGCGAACCTGGAAACCGCCTCCAAGGAGCCGGGCAAGGATATCGTTGCCACCGTGACCAAGAAGCAGATCCGCGAGATCGCCGAGAAGAAGATGGCCGACCTCAACACCACCGATATTGAAGCGGCGTGCCGGATGATCGCCGGCTCGGCCCGCTCGATGGGCATTCAGGTGCAGGAGTAGGCAATGGCCCGCGACAGCAAGCGCCTGAAAAAGGCCTACGAGCCGATCGACCGGGATCTTTCCTATAGGGTCGCGGAAGCGGTCAAGATCATCAAGGACGGCGCCACCGCCAAGTTCGACGAAACCATTGAGATCGCCATCAATCTCGCTGTTGATCCCAAGCACGCAGACCAGAACGTGCGTGGCACGGTGACGCTGCCGCACGGCACCGGCAAGGCGCTGAAGGTGGCAGTGTTCGCCAAGGGCGACAAGCTGAAGGAAGCACAAGCCGCGGGCGCTGACCTTGCCGGCGGCGACGACTTGGCGGAGAAGATCCGCAATGGCGAAATCGGCTTCGACCGCTGCATCGCCACCCCCGACATGATGGCGGTGGTCGGCAAGCTCGGCAAAATCCTCGGCCCCAAGGGGCTGATGCCGAATCCCAAGCTCGGCACCGTCACCATGGACGTCGCCGGCGCCATTAAGTCGGCGAAAGCCGGGCAACTCGAGTTCCGGGTCGAGAAGGCGGGCATCGTTCATGCCGGTATCGGCAAGGCCAGCTTCTCGCATCAGCAACTGGTTGACAACGTGTCAGCCTTCGTCGACGCCATCGCCAAGGCGAAGCCGAGCGGCGTAAAGGGTACCTATATGAAGCGCGTCAGCCTGAGTTCGACCATGGGACCGGGCCTGAAGCTGGACATCGCCAGCCTGCGCGGCTGACGCAACGGAGATTTGATCCCGGCTCGGCCGGGTGGAGGAATGATCGGAATCGCCGCCGGGGCCATTGGCCCGGGCGGTGGCGGGAGCGGCGAAGACCCTGCTCCCATCCTGTCCGAGACAGCAGGTGCCGCCGGCCGGCGTGCCGGACGGCGGTTTAAGGGGGGTCCCGCCTGCCGAGACAGTGTGAGAACCGTTTTCAGGCGCGCCCAAGGGCGTCTCAGAACGGCTTGAACTGTTGCACTGGACAGGCGTCAAGGGTTACCCGGGGTGCGGCCCGAACAGGCTGCCGGGGAACCGAGGTGCAACGGCGGTGCTCCCCGGATTACGGGGCGGCCGCCACGAACTGGAGACGATTAGTGGACCGAGCACAAAAGCAACAGATGGTCTCCTCGCTGCGTAAGACTTTCGAGGCTGCGAACCTCGTCGTCGTCGCCCATTACACGGGGCTGACGGTGGCCGAGATGAGCAAGCTTCGGAGCCGGATGCGCGCGGTGGGCGCCAGCTTCAAAGTGACCAAAAATCGGCTCACGCGTCGAGCTCTCGAGGGAACTAAGTACAAATCCCTCGAAGGCATGTTCATCGGACCCACGGCGATTGCCTATTCCGCGGATCCGGTGGCGGCCGCCAAGGCGGCGATCGACTTCGCCAAGACCAACGAGAAACTCGTCGTCGTGGGCGGCGCCCTTGGCGACAAGCAGCTCGACCTCGCTGGGGTCACGGCGCTGGCGAGCCTGCCGTCGTTGGAAGAACTGAGGGCGAAGATCATCGGCATGCTCAACACCCCGGCGACAAGGATCGCCGGCATCCTGCAGGCGCCGGCCGGGCAGATCGCCCGCGTCCTCGGCGCCTACGCAAAGGCAGGCAAAGCCGCGTGATTGCCGTATTCCAGTATCGACAGATTCAAGCCCAAGGAGATTGAACAATGGCTGACTTGCAGAAAATCGCGACCGACCTTTCGAGCCTGACCGTCATGGAGGCGGCTGAGCTCTCTAAGATGCTCGAGGAAAAGTGGGGCGTATCCGCCGCCGCGCCGGTGGCCGTTGCCGCCGTTGGTGGCGGGACTGCCGCGGCAGGTGGCGAAGCCGCCGCCGAGAAGACCGAATTCGACGTCATTCTGGTCAAGGCCGGCGACAAGAAGATCAACGTCATCAAGGAAGTGCGGGCCGTCACCCAACTTGGCCTGAAGGAGGCCAAAGACCTGGTCGAATCGGCGCCGAAGCCGGTCAAGGAAGGCGTCCCGAAGGCCGAGGCCGAGGCGATCAAGAAGAAGCTGGAAGAAGCCGGCGCCACGGTCGAGTTGAAATAGCGACGGCGCCGGTTATATCCGGCGCTGTGCGGAAGACAAAGACGGGAGCGGTGACGGCAGGAAACGCCGTCGCCGGCTCCACGTGAAACTGGCATCCGCCCGCATTGGCCTTGCCGCGGCCGGTAAAGCGGATGCTCTTGCCCCGCCGGGCAGCCCAAGCCGGGTTCCTTGAACCCCGATCGGCTTGGGCGACGCCCGGTCAGCAACAATGGCGGCTTCCCCCGCAGGCAGCGGTGGCCGAGCGAGGGAAGGCCGATTGGATATGGAGCGTGAGGAACGGTAATGGCTAAATCCTTCACGGCCCGCAAACGCGTGCGGAAACATTTCGGTCGCCTGGCGGCGGCCGTCGAGATGCCGAACCTGATCGAGGTCCAGAAGACCTCGTATGAGCAATTTCTTCAGCGCGAGGTGCCCGCCGACAAACGCACCGCGAGCGGCTTGCAGGAAGTGTTCAAGTCGGTGTTCCCAATCAAGGACTTTTCGGAGCGCGGCACCCTCGAATTCGTCAAATACGAGTTCGAACCGCCGAAATACGACGTCGAGGAATGCCAGCAGCGGGGCATGACCTTCGCCGCGCCCCTAAAGGTGACGCTCCGGCTGGTCGTTTGGGACGTCGACGAGGAGACGCAATCGCGTTCCATCCGCGACGTCAAGGAACAGGACGTCTACATGGGCGATATGCCGCTGATGACCGCCAACGGCACCTTCGTCATCAACGGCACCGAGCGCGTGATCGTATCCCAGATGCACCGCTCGCCGGGTGTGTTCTTCGACCACGACAAGGGGAAGACCCACTCGTCGGGCAAATTCCTGTTCGCTGCTCGCATCATTCCCTATCGCGGCTCGTGGCTCGACTTCGAGTTTGATGCCAAGGACCTGGTGTTCGTGCGCATCGACCGCCGGCGCAAGCTGCCGGTGACGACACTGCTGATGGCGCTCGACAGCGACGACACGCAGAAAATCCGCATCAAGCGCTCGCTCACCGGCACGCAGATGCAACCCGGCGAGGTGACCGGCATGTCGCCGGAGGCGATACTCGACTATTTCTACAAGAAGGTTGTGTTCACCCGAGTCAAGAAGGGCTGGAAGACCGAGTTCACCGGCGAGCGGATGCGCGGCGTCAAGCTCAACAACGACCTGATCAACGCCAAGACCGGCCGCGTCGTCGTCAAGGCTGGCGTCAAGATCACGCCGCGCCTCGTGCGCGAGCTACTGGAGAAAGGGCTGGAGGAACAGCAAGTTCTCGAGGAGGACTTGATCGGTCGCTACATTGCCGTCGACTTGATCAACGAGCAGACGGGCGAGGTCTATGTGCAGGCCGGCGACGAGATCACCGAGGCGACGCTGGAGGCCCTCAACGTCGCCAAGATC
>JAUYJB010000072.1 GCA_030688605.1 Hyphomicrobiales bacterium | reverse complement strand
GCAGCGACCTCCATCGTTACCGGCACGGCCGACGCGCTGGTGTATAACGGCGGCTGCGCCGCCGGCGCCGCCATCGTATTGATGGATCACTTCGCCCCCGATGAATGTCTCTCCCTATTGGCGGCGGAACGCGTGAGCGTCATCCCCCTAGTGCCCACGATGATAGCGCGAATCTTGGCGCTGCCGGACCTATCACCGTACGATCTCAGCGCCCTGCGAATCGTCGTCAACCACGGTTCGAGTCTGCCGCGGGCTCAGGGAGAAGAAATGGGGAAAAAACTGGGATGCCGCATCGTCCAGGCGTATGGCAGCGTGGACTGCGGCGGCATCTCGGCCACCCGGTGGAATGATACCCAGGAAGTGCGTCTCGGAACGTTGGGCCAACCTCTCGATGGCAACGAGATAAGAATCGTCGATTCCGATGACCGAGAAGTTCTCGTGGCGGAAGTCGGGAAACTCCTGGTGCGCGGGCTTCACACCGATGCGCGCTTTCTCAACAACCCGGAACTCGACGCCCGCCGCCGCATCAACGGTTACTTCGATCTCGAGGAACTGGGCAAAAGAGACAAAGACGGAAATATTATTTTGATGGGACGGGAGCACGATCTGATTATCCGCGGCGGCCAGAACATTTTTCCAGCCGACATCGAGGCGGCGTTGAGCCAGCATCCGAAAATTGTCGAAGTCGCGGTGGTCGGCATCCCTGATGCGGAAATGGGCGAACGGGTCTGCGCGTTCGTGGTTTGCGGCGAAGGAAAGCCGGTCGATCTGGTCGAAATTAAATCGTTCTTGGAGACAAAAGGGCTCGCGCGTTTTAAATGGCCGGAGCGAATTGAAATCGTAAAATCGCTGCCGCGAGTCGCCTCGGGCTATAAGATCGACAAGAAAAAGCTCAGGGAAGATTTTTTCCCCAGGTCGGCTTCCGATTAAGTTGCGTCTAGCCGCGTGCGTCAAACCACCAGCCGCGGCACAGCGCACGGGTCTTGCAGCAAAAACATTCTTCTTGCAGGCGGTCCTTGCCGATATTAATATCGAGTCGGTCTGTATATTACTGGTTAGGACACGTCACGGACCGGTGCTAGTCCACAAGTAGGACGGCCACAAGGTGCACCTTATGGAAAGGGCATTTCACCTTACAAATGAGTTCCGGCGCAACGGTCCGGAACAGCTCACGGCGCTGCTCGCAGCATCCAGCCAAACAGTCGCTTGGGGACCCGTGTTTCCCCTATTGCGCGACGCCTACATTGAAGGGAGGTCTCTCCTCAGCCCCAAGGGGTTCATCCAACTTCTGGAGCAAACAGACGGTCCCCTGAAGGTCATGGCGAGAGCTGAATGGCTGACGGACCCTGGCTTTCGACGCAAGTACAAGTGGGAACCAGCTCGAGTGTGGCGAGCGGAATTTGACGGTGAGATACGTCGGATTGCCCTTGAAGATATCAGCAAACCACCTGTAGATCAGCGAGTCATTATCGCGAAACCTGAACGTGGCTGGGGTCGCGCGGAGGAGCGACTGGCCAAGGCCGACAGGGGAAAGGTGCTCCGTCTCCTACGCGCGCTGTACTCGACGGGCCAGTTACCGCCAGGCATACGCCAAAGGGCTGCCGAAAACGAATCCACGAATAAGCGGCACCCTGCGGAAACCATTCTGCGAGATATCTTCAATCACGAGGATGCGATCAACGACAGCCGCTCCAGTATCACCGGCCTCGATCCGAGATACACTTCCTTTGTCGACAGCCTAGCCAGCGTAGGTATCCAGCTTGACGTTCCGGTCAAGAGCCCAGGAGGCCTTGAAGATCGATCGGTCAACCTTGAGCACGTAGCAGAGGTCCTCTCACGCATAACTCCAATTACGAATGAGCACCGGTTTCTCCGATTTCTCAAATCACCTGATCGGCGAGCATTCCGACAACTCATCTACCTACCCCAGAATGTTTGGCTACGGCCCGAGTTACACCGCCGCCTAATCACCGCTGCAAAACCTCAACCTCTCCTGCGGGCGCTCTTCCCTGGCGTGGCCACAGGGGATCCGATCTCGGCAACCCTTACGGGTTGGGAGTTGGCGTCGCTAGTCTGCTCTTTTCTCACGCTGCCTCTTAGGCCATGGCACCTAGTTCCACTCGCAACCAGGCTTACGCAAGCCTCTCTTCAACGCCTTGGAGTGCTTCCTCTAAAGATCAGGCCTGAGGATCATGACCTGAGATGCCTCTTCTATATGTGTTACGGGACGCGTCGGCCCACACTAAAGCAAGTGCGGGCCTTAATCGATGCTCTCAAGGAAGATCTACAAGAACAAAACCCACCCTGACCCAGATAACCTTGCGCTAGGCTCAGGACGACTGTGCCACGCCTTAACCCGAGTGGCAATTGGGCAATTGTGGGCAATTGGGGGTCAGAGACCTTTTTTCTGTGTGGCAAACCACCAGCGGCAGCACAACGCGCGCCGAGATGTCGATCAGCAACGATTGGCCGGGGTCAAATAAGGACCACGGCCAGCCCCCAATCCCTTCTCGCAGCAAACGCATTTTTCTTGCGTGCGGCCCGTGCCGATATTAATATCGACAAAAGTCGGTCTGTAGACTGGCTAGGGCTTCGTGATCGTGACCGCCGTTAACGTGCTTTTGTGTCGTGATTTGTGAGATAATTCCTCGTGGAAATAATATATGAGACGAGAATATGATTTTTCGAAAGCCGTACGCGGAAAGTTTTATCGGAAAGGCGCCGAACTGCGACTACTCATTTACCTAGACTCTAAACTGCAGAGCAAACTCGAACGTATTGCCCGCAGGAAAGGCAAGGACGTCGGCGAGATGGTCACCCAGTTGCTGCGGAAAGAGGTCGAGTTTCTTGAAGAACTGACGTGAACCAACCTGCAGCCCTAACCAAGTTGAAGCGTTGAAGTGAGAGGGGCCACCTATGCAGCATGAGATTTATCGGGTTTCCTCGTTCCAGAAAATAGCGCCGTTCACACTGAGGGTACAGTTTGACGACGGCACGTCTCAAATCATAGATTTTCGTCCTGTCCTCAAGGGAGAACTGTACGGGCCTCTGCAAGAGCCCACACTTTTTGACCAGGTCCGCATTGATCCAGAGGTCCACACGCTCGTTTGGCCAAACGGTGCAGATTTTGACCCAGCGATTCTTCACAACTGGTCCGAGTCAGGGACCGCGCTCAAAGCTCTAGCGGAGCAGTGGGTCTCTGAAAAGCCCAGGCTGACCGGGTCCGCCACATAACCCGCCGCTTAAGCTGCCAGAGCAAAAATTGGGGTCACCCTCAGAGAATTTTTTTCTGCGCGTCAAACCACCCCCCGTGGCACAGCACGCGGCGAAATGCTGAGCGGCAACGATTGGCAGGGGTCAGATGAAAACCAAGGTCAGGCCCCAATCCCGTCTCGCAGCAGACGCGTTCTTCTTGCCGGCGGCCTTTGCCGATATTAATATCGAAAGAAGCCGGTATATTACTGGTTAGGCGCTCCCGCGTGAATTCAGGGGCGGAATCGACAGAGCCCACTTAGCGAGTGAGCCGAGGCAATGACTTTGCAGGACAACCAGGCCGCAGCCGGCAGCGTTTCAAATACAGGCCGCGTCTCAAGCCCCGCCGCCACCGGGGGCGCGGGCACGTTCTTCGAGCAGCACGTCGCGGCGTACTGGCTCGCCCAACTGCTCGTGCGCGGCATTCCGCCGATCCTGATCGACACCGTGATGCTGGAGGTCCACTTCCAGACAGAGCACCTCGGCTGGCAGACGGACGACTTCCTGATTGTGTGCGAAGGCCCCGGAGGAGCCGCCCAGAAGCTCGCCGGCCAGGTCAAGCGCAGCTTCACCGTCAGCGCAGCAGACGACGACTGCAAGCAGACGCTCCAGGATTTCTGGAACGACTTCAAGAACTCTGATCGGTTCTCTCCGGCGGATGACCGCCTGGTTCTTGTCACGCTGCGGGGCACCGAAACACTCCTCAAGCATTTCGTGGGTCTTCTCGACTGCGCCCGCGCGGCCCGCGACGGCGCAGAGTTTGAGCGCCGGCTGGCGACGAAAGGCTTTATCTCTGACAAGGCCGTCCAGTATTGCGGCGAACTGCGGAAAATCATCGGCGACGTCGAGGGACACCCCGTCACGGCGACCGCCATCTGGCCGTTCCTTCGCGTGTTGCATGTGCTGAGCCTGGACCTTGATAGCTCCACGCGGCAGACGGAAGCCCACATCAAAAGCCTCCTGGCCCACACGGCAACAGAGGGTGACGCCGTTGGCGCGGCGGGCGTCTCCTGGAACGCCTTGCTCGCCCTCGCCAGCACTGCCATGTCCGAGGCGCGCAGCTTGCGCCAGGCCGACCTGCCGCGCGAACTGCAAAAGCGCCATGCCTTGGTCGGCGCGAACGAGCAGCGCGTCCTCCGCACCCTGAAGGATCACACCGGCCTCATTCTTCGCGGAATCCGCTCAACCATAGGTAAGGACTTTCACTTGCAACGCGCCGCTCTCGTGCAGAAAGTGCTCGAAGAGCTGGAGACGGCCCAGGTCGTGCTCGTGTCCGGACCCGCGGGCAGCGGAAAGTCTGCGATCGGAAAGGATGCTGTCTCGCTCCTCTCGCAGGACCACTTCACGGTCGGGTTCCGTGTCGAGGAATTCGCGCAGCCGCATTTCGACGCGACGCTGCATGCCGGACAGATTCCGGCGAACGGAACCACGCTGGGCGCAATCCTCGCGGCGCAGGGCCGGAAGGTCGTTCTCGTCGAAAGCGTCGAGCGCCTGCTGGAGAAGACCACGCGTGATGCATTCAGCGACCTCATGACGCTGGCCGCTTCTGACCGCGGCATGCGCATCGTCCTTACGTGCCGTGACTATTCGATCGATCAGGTGCGCGCGAGCTTCCTGCAGCCTGCGGGGATCAAGCACGCCATTGTGAGCGTTCCTCCGCTCGACAATGCGGAACTGACAGAGGTCGAAGCAGCCCTCCCGGCGCTCGTGTACCCATTGAAGAATCCGTCGTTGCGCAACATCCTGCGTAACCCCTACTTCCTCGATAAGGCGCTCGAGATTTCGTGGTCGGCGGAGCGGCCCGTTCCGGAGAGCGAGCGCGAATTCCGGGCGCTCTTCTGGCGTGAGATCGTACGCGCCAACCACCGCGTTCCCGCAAGCATGGCGCGGCGGCGCGAAGAGGTTTTTCAGACGATCGCCGTTCACCGCGCGAGGGCGCTTTCCGCGTACGTCGTCTGCAATGACCTGGACCCTGCGGTGATAGCCGCGCTCCGGCAGGACTCCCTCATCAGCTCGCCGGAAGAGAATCCGTTACTTGTGGCGACGGCGCACGACGTGCTGGAAGACTGGGCGATCCTGCAATGGCTGGAGGAACAGCACCTCACCGGCGAGGGATCGTTCAAGGACCTGTCCGCCGCAATCGGCGCCCACCCTGCCGTCCGGCGGTCCTACCGGAAATGGGTCGCCGAGCTGGTCGAGCGTGACCCCGCTGCGGCTGACCGGCTGTTCAGGGCGGCGATCGCCGTGACTGAAATCACCGCGCAGTTCCGAGACGACACCCTCGTGTCACTTCTCAAGGCGCCCTCGTCGCCAGAGTTCCTCGTGCGGCATGAAGCCCAGCTCGTGGCGAACGACAGGGCCCTCCTCAAGCGGGTGATTCACTTGCTTCGGGTCGCCTGCGTGACGACGCCTGTCTGGCTGGCAGGTGCGACAGGCCACGGATCAATATTCAATGTGCCGGACGGACTGGCATGGGCGATAGTCCTGAGGCTGGTGCACCGCAACATTGACAGTTTCACGTCACAGGAGCGCCCGCTTCTTCTCGGGCTCATCGAGGACGCCGTCCGCAACGTTAGTTGGTGGGCGCCGGAACTCGACGGTGCGGAATTCGTGGCCGGCATCGGCCATTCGCTCCTGGCGGGCTTCGACAACTACAGCTTGGAAGAGCCGCGCAAGCGTGTGCTGAAGGTGATCGCAAAGATTCCCAAGGCGGATGCGACTCGCTTCGAGGCTGTTCTGCGCGGCACCGTAAAGGAGGGCGAGCGACGGGACCGCCTCGCCGAGGATTTCCGCGAGATTATCTTCTCGGGACTGGACGGCATGCCGGCAGCACGGGACCTGCCGGACCTCGTCGTGTCGGTCGCAGTCGACCACCTTCTCGCGTCAGAAGAAGACCTTCAGAGGGATCGCTACTCGCGAAGCCCGCTGGACCTTGAGACGCATTTCGGGATCAAGGAAGGCCTGCGGCATGATTTCTTCCCGGCGAGCGCGATTCGCGGCCCGTGGATTCCTCTCCTTCGGCATCACCCGCGTCAAGCGCTCGACTTCTTCATCAGGGTCTTCAACCACAGCGCCGACTGGTACGCCCATCCCCGCGTGCACGACCCGCTTGAGCCCGCATGGGAGATTGAGCTGATCTTCCCGGATGGAAGCACCCGGAAGCAGTGGGGCAATCCGAGGCTCTGGAACCTATATCGGGGCACATCGGTCGGTCCCTATGTCCTCCAGTCAATGCTGATGGCGCTCGAGAAGTGGCTGCTCGATTTCGCAAGCCAGTACCCGCAGCAGATGGATGGCGTTCTGGTAGACATCCTGCGCCGGAGCGACTCTGCCGCCCTGCCCGCAGTCGTCGCCAGCGTCGCGACTGCATACCCGCATGCGTGCGGCGAAGCGCTTCTGGCTCTCCTCAGCGCGCCTGACTACATCGCGTTTGATCGCGGCCGTATGGCGGGCGAGCGGCAAGCCTCCGCATTGTCGGGAATGTTCCCGCAGCTCCGTGCCGACAACAAAGTATACGAGGAGGAGCGCAAGGAGGCGGACCGCCTGCCGCATCGCGGTCAGGACCTGGAGGCCGCGATCGCCAATCTCCAGTTGGGGCCGCTAGCCGAGCGCGTGCACGCGATCCTCGACCGGCACCGGGCCGCGTTGCCGCCGCTTCCGGATCAAGACGATGAAGACCGCGCGTGGCGGCTCGCCATGCATCGCATGGACCTGCGGCAATACACGATCTCGGAGGTGCCCGCACCCAACGCAGCTCCCGCAGCGAATGCGACTGCGGCGGAACCGCCGCGGCGCCTCCTCCGCTTCGAGCCGAACGAGCCGGAGCCCGACGTTAGGGAGATGATGGACGAGGCCGCGGCCCGCGCGGGCGCGATGAACGCACGGATTGGCCTGCTGATGTGGGCGTACCAAATCTTCAAGCGAGACAACACCGCGTGGCACGATCCCGCCATGTGGCAGCAGCGCCTTTTGGAGGCGGGGTCGATCGATGCTCACGACGAGGGCGACGCTGACCGTCCCGCCATGGCACGCGGCGGCCCCGGTATCGTCGCCGCTGTGTGTATTCGCGACCACTGGGAAGAGATGTCAACTTCGCAACGCGACTGGTGTCTCGAACGCGCCTGTTCGGAGGTGAGGGCGCACGCCAACGAATGGAACGATCTCGAGCGCGTGCAACGGTACGACATGGCGGCTGATCGCGCCTGCGCCTGGGTTTTGCCATTGCTCCTGGTTAAATCGATCACGGAGGCACCGCGCTCCAGCGTCGAGGAGGCCTTCGCTGCCGCAGTGACCCACCCCATTGACGAGGTGCGATCGTACGCCGTGTGGGGCGTCGCGGAGCACTTATGGTCTGCCGATCGCGCGCTCGCTATGCGCTGTGTCAATGCCTTCGCGACGGAGGCAACCCTTATCGAGACCGAATGGCGCGCGCAGGACAATACGCCGTACCACCAGCGCCGGCAGATGGTCGAGATTGTGGCGGAGGCGGCCATGGCTGTCCGTAACGCCTTCTGGAAGCCGGACGGCATCGCGCCGAATGCCTACGAGACGCTCGACGTCAGCGAGTGGTTTGGCGCAGATGCGAACGGGCGCATTCTGACGATTCTATCGAACGCTCCGGACGATTCAGCCGCCGTCGTCGGATTCGTTCGTGCGGCGCAGACGCTCGTCGGATGGTGGGATGCAGACGACGATCGGGATCGAGGGCGCAGGCGTCGCGAGCGGAACCATGACTCAGAGTCTGTACTGTCCCAGCGTCTCCAGAATTTCGTGATGAGGACTTCGGCTGACTCAGCTAAATCAATCCTCGAACCGATCCTTGGCGCGATCGACCGTCATCCCCGCGAGATTCACTGGATCGTTCAGGGACTGACGTGCATAGAGGACAGCAGACCGAATACGCCGCACTACTGGTACCTCTGGGAACTCTTTGCGGACACCGTCAAGCGGGCGAAGTGGGTTTCTCGGCTGAACGACGAGCACCCGTTCGGGAGTGAAATGCTGTCCGCCATTTTTCTCACGTCATGGTGGAAGGACAACATCAGGCATTGGAGAAGTCTGGAGGGCTACGCGCATCACGTCCACGCTCTTTTCGAGGCACTGCCGCCCTCGTCGATCGTGCTGGACGACTACGTGCGCTTCCTCTATCACATTGGCGAACGGTCGCTCCCCGAGGCCTTCGTCCGCGTTGCCAATTCACTCAAGCGCGGAGATGCGCAGGCGATGCTCCAAAAGACAAACACCGTGTTCCTTCTCGAAGTCGTGCTGCAGCGGCATGTTTACGGAAGGCCGCTGGAGCTGAAGCGCGACCGTGCAATCCGGGAAGCGGTCCTCTTCCTGCTCGACACCCTCGTCGAGAACGGCTCGTCCGCAGCGTTTCGAATGCGGGACGACTTCGTAACGCCCGGCCCAAACTGATGCTTGGCGTTAGGTCACTAAAAATAGCTGTGGACAATTCGCGGTTTCAAACACCAGCGCAGTGTAAAGGATAATCTGCTCAAGAGTTTTCGCATTTGGCTGTCGATATGTTTGCATTTCACATCAGCGTGGACGGTTTTCGAGGGAATGCGGACTAAGGTAGCCGCACCCTCAGGGCCTCAAACTTACAATCCCACTGACAAACAAAACAGCCCTGGCAGTCGTCGGGATAGGCCACGAACACTTTGTTCACCTGGTCGAGCCGCAAAACATCGGGCGGGCAGGTGTCGACACAGACGCCGCAGCCGGTGCAGGCGATCTTATTCACCTCAACCAGCGGCATTCGATCTTTCCTTTTGGCGAAACACGAGATGCATATGCTGCGTCGGGCGGACCGGTACGACGTGAAACGATTCGGGCAAAGGTTCGTCCCATAGTTTGAGAGACGCGCCTTGCTTCTGAACGACCACCATTTTTACCCAATTGGC